>NZ_JBSFZS010000082.1:0-37532 GCF_053600395.1 Streptomyces sp. NPDC005070
GGTGCGGCGAGTGGGGGTCCCCCCTGCTCGAAGAGCTTGGGGGAGCGTGCATGGCGTCGCCGGGCAGACGGGAATTGTCAGACAGGCCCTAGCGCGGCTCAGGCCCGGGGGTAGCGGGCGAGCCAGCCCGGGGACGATCCGGCGGGGCCGTGCAGCGCGGGCCCCTGGGTCATCTCCATCGCGAAGTCGTCCGCGAGGACCAGCACCGTGGGACGGCCCTCCAGTTCGGCCAGCCAGGCCGGCGGGAGGGCCGTCTCGCCGTGCAGGGCGCCCAGCAGACCTCCCGTGAGGGCGCCGGTGACGGCGGAGGGCCCGCCGTGGTTCACCGAGAGGCACAGGCCGTGCCGGACGTCCTCGCCGACCAGCGCGCAGTACACCGCGGCGGCGAGCGGCCCCTCGGAGATGCCGCTCACGGCGAGCTCCTGGACCCGTACGGGAGAGGGCATGCCCTGCCGTACGGCGCCCAGCGCGTGCTGGAGCGCGGCGGCGACCGGCTGGTGGCCGGGCCGGGCCCCGAGCAGCGCGAGGGCCTGCTGCACGGCCGCGTCGAGGCTCTCGCCGCGGGCGAGCGCGTGCACGATCACGGCGTACGCCCCCGCCGTCAGGTACGCCGAGGGATGGCCGTGCGTGTGCGCGGAGCACTCGACGGCGAGCTGCATCACGAGCTGCGGCTCCCAGCCGACGAGCAGCCCGAACGGCGCGGAACGGCCGGCGGCCTCGGGACCCTGCTCGCCGGGGTTCTTGGGGGCGTCCAGCGTCCCCATGATCTCGTCGGCGAGGCCGAGCAGACAGGCCTTGGCGGGGTCGCGGCGGGCGTAGAGCCACTCCTCGCGGGCCAGCCAGCCGTCGTCCTTGCGGCGTTCGTCGGGCCCCCAGTCGCTCTGGGTGGCCGCCCAGCGGCGGTAGGCGCGGTGCAGGTCGGAGGGCGGATGCCAGGCGCCGGTGTCACGGCGCACCTGGGCGCGGACGAGTCCGTCGACGCCGAACAGGGTGAGCTGGGTGAGGTGGGTGACGGCGCCGCGCCGCCCGTACGCGGGGGCGGGACCGGCGAGACCCTCCGCCCCGTACGTCTCCAGGATCGCCTCCAGCGAGAGCCGGTCGACCGGGGCGCCCAGGGCGTCACCGACGGCGGCGCCCAGCAGTGTCCCGCGGACCCGGCTCCGGAAGTCCTGCTGCTCTCCACGGCCCCAGACGGCACCGGCTGTCGCACCCACCGAGACCTCCTGAGGCACTGTCCCTACGTCCGACAGCAAAGCACTGTAATCGAACGTGAACGGTCGGTTGAGGCCACGGATCCATAAAGGCCCGGTCGGATCCACGACGGGCGTGATCAGCCGGTGTGGCGCTCCCCGACGGCGTCGCGGGCCGCCGTGACCGCCGCGAGGCGCGGGGTCAGCTCGGCGGTCTCGACGCCGGGGCAGCGCAGGAGTTCGGCGAGGACGTCCACGAGGTTCGCCAGCTCGTCCCAGCCGGGTTCCAGGGCCAGCAGACCGGTCAGCTCCCGGTCGGCGGCGGCCCAGTCCCCGAGGGCCCAGCCGACGATGCACCGGCCCGACGCGCGGAGCCCGTCCTCCGGTTCCGTGTCCAGCAGCCGCGCCAGCTCCCGCCACCAGGGCTCCGCGGCCGCCCGGCCCCGGAAGCGCCGCTCCGTCATCGCCAGCTCGAAGGTGCCCGACAGCGGGGCCTTCTCGCGCAGCCGCTCGGCGAGGTCCCGGGCACGCTCCCCCCGGCCCGTGTGCCGGAAGACCTCGACGTGGAGCTGGTCGCGGTCCGGGACGAGGTCGTCGTCCGGGCCCGGCGCCGGGTCCTCGGCCAGCCGGGCCGCCGCCTCCTCCCACCGGCCGCAGTGGATCAGCAGCTCCACGATCTCGTGGCGTGCCCGGTCCGGGTCCGTGTCCCCGCCCAGGGCGATCAGCCGCTCCCAGTCGGCCAGCGCCCGCTCGGTCCGGCCGGTCGCCCGGAACACACGGGCCCACTCGTCGCGGGCGTAGGCGTAGTCCGGGTCGGCCGCGAGGGCCCGGTCCAGCCAGACCAACGCCTCCGCGTGCTCTCCGAGGTCGCGGTGGACCGCTCCCAGGCAGCCCATCGCCGAGGCGTTGCCGGGGTCCCGTTCCAGGAGGTCCCGGAAGACGGCCATCGCCTCCTGGTGCCGGTCCTCCAGGAAGTAGGTGTTGGCGAGCTCGATCTCGATCCAGTCGGCGTCCGGGTCCGCCGCGAGCGCGCGCCGCAGGTCCTCGTACGCGCCGGGCAGGTCCCCGAGGCGGCGCCTCGCCCGCGCCCGCATCACCAGCGCCCAGGAGTACTCCGGGACCAGTTCGACGGCGCGGTCGAGGTCGGCCAGTGCCTGTGCGCCGTGGCCCAGTTCGTGGTGCGACACCCCGCGGCTCGCCAGGGCCGAGGGATGGTCGGGTTCGAGGGCGACGGCCCGGCCGAGTTCGGCGACGGCCTCCTCGAAGCGGCCCGCGAGCCGGTAGGCGTCGCCCCGTTCCGACGCGACCCAGGCGTTCTCGGGTTCCAGGCGGGCCGCCCGGTCCAGATCGGCGAACGCCTTCTCCCACTCGTCCGTGTCCCGGCGCAGCCGGGCTCTGCGCACGAGCGGCCACAGGAGGTCCCCGTCGATGCTCAGCGCCCGGTCGAAGTCCGCGGCCGCTTCCTCGAACCGGCCGAGGGCGTGCCGGCACACCGCCCGGGAGGCCACCGCGTCGGCGTTCGTCGGGTCCAGGGCGACGGCCCGGTCGAAGTCGGCCGCCGCTTCCTCCGTGCGGCCGGCCATGCGATGGGTCTCCGCGCGCTCGGCGATGATCCAGGCCGTGCCGGGCCGCAGTTCGTCCGCGCGGTCGAAGGCCGCGAGCGCCGCCGGGAAGTCGCCCCGCAACTGGTGGGTGAGGCCGTGGCCGTAGTGCACCCGTGCCTCGTCCGGATCGAGTTCCAGCGCCCTGTCGTACTCGGCCAGGGCCCGCGTGTACTCCCCCGCGATGCGCAGTTCCCTGGCCCGCACCCCGTGTGCCAGAGCCCGCGCCGGGCCCTGGAGTTCGGGGCGGGCGAGCAGCAGTTCCATCGCCCGGCCGACCCCGTCCTCGTCGGCGAGGGCCTCGGCCAGCGACCTGCCCAGCGCGCCCGGGACCGGGGCAGCGGCGGCGTCCCCGGCCTCCTGGAGCATCCTGGCCCAGGTGCGCCCGGCCACCGGGTCGGCGCGGCAGGCCTCGACCGTGGCGTGCAGCGCGTCGCCCAGTGCGGCGACGGGGCGCGCGCACAGCCGGTGGTAGGACTCCTCAAGACGGAGCCGCAGCCACGGTTCGTGCCGCCACACCTCGTCGGGATCCGCCGGCCCCCTCCCCGCCTCGTCGCGCCACCGGCGGAAGAACTCCGCGAGCCGCTCGTGGCGCTCGGTCCAGCCGCGCGGGGAGTGGCGCCGCTGGAGCCGGAGCATCGCCTCGCGGACGAGGTCGTGATAGCGGACCCGGTCGCCGCGGCCGTCCACGAAGGGCAGTGCGCGCAGCCAGTCGAACAGCGCGCCGCTCTCGTCGTCCGCGTGCTCCTCGTCCGTGTGCTCGACGGCCGCCCGGAACACGTCCAGGTCCAGGCTCCGGGGCAGGGCGCCCGCGAGCGCCACCGCCCGGCGCAGCGGATCCGCCTCCCACTTCAGGAAGCGTTCGACGGCTGTGGCCGAGGGGTCTCCGACGTCCTCGGGATCCGCGGGGCGCTGCTCGGCCAGGGTCGAGACCAGCAGGGGAAGTCCGCCGGTGAGCCGCAGGACCTCGGCGACCACCGGTTCCGAGACGACGCCCTTGCCGGCGAGGAGCCCTCGTGCCTCGGTCTCCGTGAACGGTCCGAGGTGCAGGTCGGTGACGAAGTCGCCGAAGCCGCCCCAGCGGGCGGTGTCGAGGGGGCGCTGTCCGGCGGTCACCACGACGACCGTGGCGGGCAGCACGCCGTACTCACGGGTGGTCATCATCGTGTGGAGCCAGCCGTCGAGGAAGGGGCCGGTCCGCTCGTACGTGTCGAAGAACAGGACGATCCACGGCACGGCCGGGGCCGCCTCGGAGAGCTCCGCGACGAGGACCGGGGTGAGCACGGCCTGCGGCGCGAGGACCAGCCGTACGTCCTCCTGGCTGCGCAGCCGGGCGCTGACCCTGGCGTGCAGCCGGTCGGCTCCCTGGGCCAGTTGGGCGGGGTCCATGATCCCGGCGAGGGCGCCGACGCCCGGCACCATCCCGAGCCCCAGCAGCCCGGCCCGCGCCACTGTCAGGCCGGCCGCCGAGGGGCCGGGCCGCTCCGCCTCCTGGGGGGCGAGGACGGCGGTCTGCGCCTCGTGACGCCGCTCGTGGTACGCCGTCAGCAGGCGGTCGAGCTCCTTGAACCGGTGTCCTTGCGCGGCGAACTGACGGCTCATCGCCTCCATCGCCTCGGGAAGTCCGGTGACGTTCTCGTCGACGAATGCGGTCAACGCACCGCGTTCGGCGGCCAGTTGTTCCATCTCGCGGACGAGGAACGTCTTCCCGACGCCCGCGTCGCCGTGCACATGGAACAGGAACCGGTGCCGCTCGTCCTCGGGTGGCAGCTCGAAGTTGGCACGGAACAGGGCGCGTTCGGTCCCGCGCCCGACGAACCCGTGCCGTCGCCGCCCCTCGATCAGCTCCTGCATCGACGGCCGCGCCCGCACCATCGTCCCGCCCCCTCAGTCCAGCACCGGCAGCAGTTCCGGCAGGTGTCCGTCCGAGGCGGCCGCCGCGCGCTGCCGCTCCTGGGGGACCTCGCCGTAGAGGGTGGTGCGGGCTCTGGCGGGGCGGCCCGCCGCCTCGGCCACCGCGATCAGTTCCTTGACCGACTTGTAGGAGCCGTAACTGGAGCCCGCCATGCGGGAGATGGTCTCCTCCATCAGGGTGCCGCCCAGGTCGTTGGCGCCGGAGCGGAGCATTTCGGCGGCACCCTCGGTGCCCAGTTTGACCCAGCTCGTCTGGATGTTGGGGATGTGCGGGTGGAGCAGGAGGCGGGCCATCGCCATGACCGCGCGGTTGTCGCGGGTCGTCGGGCCGGGGCGGGCGATGCCGGCCAGGTAGACGGGGGCGTTGGTGTGGATGAAGGGGAGGGTCACGAACTCCGTGAAGCCGCCCGTCCGCTGCTGGATGCGGGAGAGCGTGCGGAAGTGGCCGAGCCAGTGCCGGGGCTGGTCGACATGGCCGTACATCATGGTGGAGGAGGAGCGGATGCCGAGTTCGTGGGCCGTGGTGACGACCTCGATCCAGGTGGCCGCGGGCAGCTTGCCCTTGGTCAGGACCCAGCGCACCTCGTCGTCCAGGATCTCGGCGGCCGTGCCGGGGATGGTGTCCAGGCCCGCCTCCTTGGCCGCGATCAGCCACTCGCGGATGGACAGGCCGGTGCGGGTCGCGCCGTTCACCACCTCCATCGGGGAGAAGGCGTGGACGTGCATGCCGGGGACCCGTTCCTTCACGGCCCTCGCGATGTCGAAGTACGCCGTGCCGGGCAGGTCCGGATGGATGCCGCCCTGCATGCACACCTCGACCGCGCCGACGTCCCAGGCCTGGGCGGCGCGGTCGGCGACCTGATCCAGGGACAGCGTGTACGCGTCGGCGTCCGTGCGGCGCTGCGCGAAGGCGCAGAAACGGCAGCCGGTGTAACAGACGTTGGTGAAGTTGATGTTGCGGGTGACGATGTACGTGACGTCGTCGCCGACGGCCGCTCTGCGCACGTCGTCGGCGATCCGGCACAGGGCGTCGAGCGCCGGGCCGTCGGCGTGCAGCAGCGCGAGGGCCTCGTCGTCGGTCAGCTTCGTCGGGTCGTCCGCCGCGGTCGCGAGGGCGGCGCGGACGTCCGTGTCGATCCTGGACGGCACCATCCCGGGGGCCGCGGCCTCCTTCAGGGCCGCCCAGTCGCCGTACACGGTGTCGAAGTCGTCGCGGCGGTCGCCGGTACGGCCCTCGGTGTCGATGGTGTGGTGCAGGTCGGTGCGCCCCGAGGACGTGAAGGCCTCCTCGGGCTCCTGCCAGGGCCGGCCCTCGACCACCGCGTCCGGCAGCGCGAGGCCCGTCTCCGGGTCCGCGAGCGCCCGTACGTGCGGCAGCAGCCGCGGGTCCAGCCAGGGCTCCCCCCGTCGCACGAACTCCGGGTAGACACAGAGGCGTTCACGCAGCTCGAAGCCCGCCTCGGCCGACCGCTCGCGCAGCAGCTCGATCTGCGGCCAGGGCCGCTCCGGGTTGACGTGGTCGATGGTCAGCGGCGAGACCCCGCCCCAGTCGTCGATCCCGGCGCCGATGAGCCGCCCGTACTCGCTGTCGACCAGGTTGGGCGGCGCCTGGAGGCAGGCGGCCGGGCCCATGATGTGCCGGGCGACGGCGACGGTGGCGATCAGCTCGTCCAGCTCCGCGTCCGGCATCCCGCGCATCGCGGTGTCCGGCTTGGCGCGGAAGTTCTGGATGATCAGTTCCTGGATGCCGTGGTGGGCCCGGGAGATCCGGCGCAGCGCGAACAGCGAGTCGGCGCGCTCCTCGTACGTCTCGCCGATGCCGATCAGCAGCCCGCTGGTGAAGGGGACGGAGGAACGGCCGGCGTCCTCCAGGACCCGCAGCCGCACGGCGGGTTCCTTGTCGGGGGAACCGTGGTGGGGGCCGCCGGGCTCGGACCACAGGCGGGTCGCGGTGGTCTCCAGCATCATGCCCATCGACGGGGCGACCGGCTTCAGCCGCTGGAAGTCGGTCCACGACATCACACCCGGGTTCAGGTGCGGCAGCAGGCCCGTCTCCTCCAGGATGCGGATCGAGATCGCCCGTACGTAGGCGATCGTGTCGTCGTAGCCGTGCGCGTCCAGCCATTCGCGGGCCTCGGGCCAGCGGTCCTCCGGCTTGTCGCCGAGGGTGATCAGGGCTTCCTTGCAGCCGAGTTCGGCGCCCCGGCGGGCGATGTCGAGGACCTCGTCCGGGGACATGAACATTCCGTGGCCGGCCCGCCGCAGCTTGCCGGGGACGGTGACGAAGGTGCAGTAGTGGCATTTGTCCCGGCACAGCCGGGTCAGCGGGATGAAGACGCTCTTGGAGTACGTGATGACACCGGCGCGGCCGGCCGCGTCCAGGCCCGCGTCCCGCACCCGCGCGGCGGAGGCGGCCAGGTCGTCCAGGTCCGCGCCGCGCGCCTGGAGCAGCACCGCGGCCTCGGTCACGTCGAGCGCGACGCCGTCCCGCGCGCGCCGCAGCGCTCGCCGCAGGGAGTTCGCCGTCGGCCCGGATCCGGGAGTCGCGCCCGTCGCGGAGGTCGTCATCCTTCGAGCATACGGTCGAGGTCACCGGGGACAGCGGGACGCGAGGCATTCCGGCCGCACGGCATCTGTCGGTCTCCCCGCAAGCCGTCGATTCCCCTGGTGTGCACTCTCGTTCACTGCCCGCTCGCACAGTGGTCCGTGGCACTTCGCATCACTCATGTCACTGTCACGCCCGACTCCAGGGGAGCAGCAGTATGTGCGAGGACGACCACGGCATCGGCAGACGCGCTCTGTTCGCGACGGGAGCGGCGGCGGCGCTTACGTTGGGGAGCGTGACCTTCCCCAGCGGTGCGCACGCGGAAGCGGCGGACGACCACGAGACGCGGACGGTGCGCGGCACCCTCCCCACCGGCTCCCCCGACTTCGTGTATCTCCCGGTCGAAGTACCGTCCGGGGTGGCGGAGATCAGGGTCTCGTACACCTACGAGAGGCCGTCCGTCCCGGCGGGCACCGCGGGCAACGCCCTGGACATCGGCATCTTCGACGAGCACGGCACGGAACTGGGCGGCCGGGGCTTCCGGGGCTGGTCGGGCGGCGCGCGCACGGAGTTCTTCATCCGCTCGGACGACGCGACCCCCGGATACGTCCCCGGGCCGGTCCGCCCCGGCACCTGGCACATCGCGCTCGGCCCGTACACGGTGGCGCCCCATGGGCTGGCGTACGAGGTCACGATCACCCTGACCTACGGGAAGCCGGCACCGGCGCCGAAGCCGGTCTACCCGCCCTCGGGCGCCAAGGGCCGCGGCCGCGCCTGGTACCGCGGCGACTGCCATCTGCACTCCTGGCACTCGGACGGCCGCCGCACCCCCGCGGAGATCGCGGCGCTGGCGCGGGCGGCGGGCCTGGACTTCATCAACTCCTCGGACCACAACACGCATGCCGCGCATCCGCACTGGGCGGACCAGGCGGGCGACGATCTGCTGATCATGCTGGGCGAGGAGGTCACCACCCGCAACGGGCACGTGCTGGCGCTCGGCACGGAGCCGGGGACCTTCGTCGACTGGCGCTACCGGGCCCGCGACAACCGCTTCGGCCGGTTCGCGCGCCGGATCCGCGGGGCCGGCGGGCTCGTGGTGCCCGCGCACCCGCACGCCACGTGTGTCGGCTGCGGCTGGAAGTTCGGCTTCGGCGAGGCGGACGCGGTCGAGGTGTGGAACGGCCCGTACACCCCCGACGACGAGGTCGCGCTCGCGGACTGGGACAACATGCTGGTCGCCTCCGTGCGCGGGGGCCGCGAGTGGCTCCCGGCGATGGGCAACAGCGACGCGCACCGCGACCCGGACCAGGTCGGCTCCCCGCAGACGGTCGTCCTCGCCGACGACCTGACCCGCGAGGCGGTCCAGGAGGGCATCCGCGCAGGCCGCTCGTACATCGCCGAGTCGAAGCTGGTCTCCCTCTCCTTCTCGGCGTCCGGCGCCAAGGGCGAACACGCGAGCATCGGCGAGCGGTTGAGGGTCGCCCCCGACACCCCGGTCACCGTCCGCCTGGAGGTCGCCGGCGCCCCGCGCTGCACGGTCCGCCTCGTCACCGACCAGGGCACGCTGTTCACCAGCGACCCGCTGCCGGTCGCGGGCTCCGGCACGGTGGAATGGCGTACGACGGCGTCCTACGCGGCGTACGTCCGCGCGGAGCTGCGCCACGAGACGGCGGCGGGCCCGGTGCCCGGCGCCTTGGCGGCGTTCACGAACCCGATCTTCCTGGGGGTGTAGGGGGCAACCCACCGGTCCGGGTGTCCGGGCCCGTCAGTCGACGACCAGTGGATCCCGGAAGTAGTAGACGACCGTCACTCCCAGCCCAGGAGTGTGCGTGTACACGATGGTGATCGCCTCGGCCGAATCCCGGGCCAGGGGCGTGGTGTACGTGTACTCCACGGAGGGAGGGCGCCAGCCGGGGATCTCACGGCCGACCGCCGGGTCCCGTCCGATGGCCGCCAGCGCGTCCTGGACGGCCTCCCGCTCCCCCTCCGTGAGGTCGGCGAACGCCTTCTTGGCGGGCTCGGCCTCCTCCAGCGGGATTTCGTTCATGTGCCGCCGCCTCCACCGCGCGCGTCCTCGAGAGCGGCCATGATCTCCGGGGAATTCCTGATCTGGACCCTGTGGCGGTAGGCCCTGACCACGGCGGCGGCACCTTCGAAGTCGTTGGTCGGCGATGCTCCTATGGCGGCAGCCAGCTCCTCCTCGAACCGTTCCCGGTCACCGGGAAAGCCGTAGCGGCTGAGCACCCCGCGCAGGTCGTCCACGGTCCGGATCTCCGGCAGGGGCGTCGTTCCCCAGCCGTGCTCTGGCTGTGCGCTCATGATCTGCTCCTGATGAACGGGCATGGCTCCACCTGTCAGTATGGCGCCGCCCGGGGAGGGCGGACATCCAAGGCGGTGTCCCGAAGGCGACACCTGCGTGATCACCAGGCCCCCATTCCGTCCCCGCACTCCGCCCACAGCAGCTTCCCGCCTCTCGACGCGCCCATCTCGCGCAGCACGGAGGCGCCCCACGCGTCGGCGCAGGCGCGTACGAGGTGCAGGCCGCGGCCGTGTTCGGCGTCCGCCGGGGGTACGGGGGCGTGGGGCTGCCCGAAGCCGGGCGGGACTCTCGGGTCGGTGTCCCAGACGGCGACCGTCAGCCGGTCAGGCTCCGCCGAGAGGAGGCGCAGCGCGTACGGGCCCCGGGTGTGCCTGTGGGCGTTGGCGAGCAGCTCGGACGCCAGGAGTTCTGCGGTGGGCGTGAGCGCCGTGAGGTCGTGGGCGGCGAGGACGGTGCGGAGGGTGGCCCGTGCGATACCCGGAGCGCGGGGATCGTGCGGAAGTTGGAGGGTATAGGTCCAGGGCGGCGATACGGTGGCCATCGGAAATCTCCGATCACGAGAGGAGGTTGGGGTCTTCGTCTCGGATGCCCAGTGACCTGACCGCTCCGTCGAACGGGGTGCTTCTGGGCGGGGGCGCCTGACATCCACAGTAGGGGCTACACAAAGCAGCTTTGCGTGAACTCCTGAGATTCCGTGCGGGATTCCCTCGCGTGAGTGACGCCACGAACAGAGCTTTGTTTCAGGAGGAGTTGCATGGCGGACAGGCCAGCACCGACGGCCCGTCGCATCCGTGTCGCCACCGAGCTGCGCAAACTCCGTGAGCGGGCGGGCATGACGTCGACCGAGGCAGCACGTCGGCTCGGCACCGGCTCAGGGCAGCTCAGTAACGTCGAGACGGCCCGGTTCGGGGTCAGCGCCGACCGCATTCGCTCCATGGCCTGCACATACGACTGCTCCGACGAGGCCTTCGTCGACGCGCTGGTCAGCCTGGCGGGCGACAAGACACGCGGTTGGTGGGAGCAGTACCGCGGAATCCTGTCGGCCGGCCTGCTCGATCTGGCCGAGTTGGAGCATCACGCGGTCGCCTTGCGTACCGCGTTCACGGCTCACGTACCCGGGTTGCTCCAGACCAACGACCACGCCCGGGAGATCTTCCGCCACGTCATCCCCGCACCTACACCGCCCGAGGTCGAGCACCGGGTCTCGTACCGGATCAAGCGCCAGGACGTCCTCTACCGAGCCACCCCGGTCCCGTACCGAACGGTGATCCACGAAGCTGCCCTGCGTATGAAGATCGGCGGCCCTGAAGTAGCCCGCGCCCAGCTTGAACATCTGCTCGGCATGAGCGAGCGGGACCACATCGCCATCAGGGTGCTCCCGTTCGACGTCGGCGCGTTCCCCGGCTCGGGCCAGTCCATCAACTACGCGTACGGGCCCGTGCACCAGCTCGACACCGTGCAACTGGACCAGTTCCACGGGCCTGTACTTCTCGACGCCGAGGCCCACTTGGACAAGTACCGGCGGCTGCTCGACACCGTGGAGACCGTCGCCCTGCCCCCGACGAAGTCACGGGACTTCATCCACGCCATCGCTCGACAACTCTGAAGGGACCCTGCATGGACACCCACGAGTGGCAGAAGTCGTCCTATTGCGCCCAGGGCGAGGCTTGCCTCCATGTCACCGGTACTTGGCAGAAGTCCTCTCATTGCCAGGAAGGCGAAGCCTGCCTCCACGTCGCCGCCGTCACCACAGCAGAAACGGTCCACCTGACTGAGAGCGGCGACCCCGCCCACTCCATACTCTCGACCACCCCCGCCGCCTTCGGCGCCCTTCTCCGCACTCTCAAGGGCGACGGCCGCGGCTGAACCACTGGGGCTTCAGGGCGTGCCCTGACCGCCCGGAGAGAGGGACAGGTCGGCCACGACGGCCGCGTGGTCCGAGGGCCACACCCCGCCGACCGGACCGTCCCCGGCCCTCCGTACGGACCGGACGTGTCCGAGGCCGCCGGGGCCGGGCGGCCCGACGTGGACGTAGTCGATGCGTGCGGCGGGGCTGTGCGGGCCGACATGGGCGTTCGCCGGGTCCCAGGTGGCCCAGGGTGCCGTCGGGTCGGCGTGCTCCCAGGCGTCGAGGAAGACCTGTCCGGGCACCACGGGGGACGTCTTGTATCCCCCGAACAGGCGGATCTCGTCGGAGTCCGGCCAGGCGTTGAAGTCACCCGTGACGACGGGAGGGAAGGCGGTGCCGCCCCGGTGCGCGGCGACGAACTCCGCCAGGGCGGTGACCTGTTCGCGGCGTACGCCCGAGGCGTGGACGGCCGAGGTGAGGTGGGTGGTGAAGAAGGGCACCTCGTGGGTGGGCGTGGCCAGGCGGGCGTGCAGGGCGAGCCGTCCGTCGTACAGCTCGTCGGGGGCGGGCAGCCGCAGCACCTCCTGCGCCACCACGGGCCAGCGGCTCAGCACGGCGTTGCCGACGTCGACCGTGGGGTCCCCGATCCGCCGCTGCCAGCGGTCCGAGGCGTCGGAGGCGGCCCAGGTCCAGTGCATCCCGAGCTCGTCCGCGAGCCATCCGGCGAGGTTCTGCCCGCCGCACTCCCACACCTCCTGCAACCCGACGACGTCGGGCCGCAGTTCGCGCAGCACGGCCAGAATGGCTTTCTGCCGCTCCTCCCATGGCCCGAACCGCCACCAGAGGTTCCAGGTCACGACCCGCATCCTCAGCCACCTGCTCCCGTCGCGCGACATCGGGGACCATTGAAACAACTCCCTTGTGCCTCACACCAGCCCGGACAGGAGTCCCACCGACCATGGCCCGCCTCACCGACCTCAGGTTCCGCACCACGACCGCCTTCCAGCGGCACCTCGTCAACCCGCTCGCGCGCCGGATGCCGTTCCAGACGCTCCTGGAGACCACCGGCCGTGTCTCCGGCCTGCCCCGGCGCACCCCGCTCGGTGGCCGCCGCCTCGGTGACGCCTTCTGGCTGGTCTCGGAGTTCGGGGAACGCTCGCAGTACATACGCAACATCCAGGCGGACCCGAGGGTGCGGGTGCGGCTCCGCGGCCGCTGGCACGAGGGCACGGCGCACCTCCTCCCGGACGACGACCCGGTGGCCCGGCTGCGCACCCTGCCCCGGGGCAACAGCGCGGCGGTACGGCTCATCGGGACGGGGCTGCTGACGGTGCGCGTGGATCTGCGGGGGTGAGGTTCGCCGGCAGGTGAGGTTCGCCGGGGTCCTCGCATCCCGGTCAGGCATCCCAGGCTTCCGCGTTTGCGCAGGTCATCGTGGGTGGGATGGTTCCACCGTCTCAGGTTCACGGGCTTCCGTTGTCCCAGGCCCACGAGGAATCCCATGCTGTGGCTGTCGCACCGGCCGAGCAGGACGTCCGCTCGGCAGCGCCACGACAACCCGGCCCGCCCGTCCGCGGGGGACACCCATGTCCGTCGGTCCGGAGTGCCGACCGCCGGCGCATGCGACCTCTTCAACGGATCGACAGGGGAACGGGGACACCATGAAGACGCATGCCCGCAGGAACCACCACAGGAGCCCCGGGGGCTGGAAGTCCTACGCCCTCGGGGCCGCGGCGGCAGCGACGCTGCTCGCGACCACGGCGTGCGACCCGGGCGCGGCCGAGGGTTCGGGCAGCTCCCAGTCCTCGGCCCAGCCGAGTGCGACGGCTTCGGCGAAGCCGGGCGGCGCCTCGGGCGACGCGGGCGGCGACGGAGCCGGCAGCGGTGGCAGCAGCCCGGGGGGCGGTGGCGGCACGGGCAGCGGCGGGGGCGCGAGCAGCAGTGGCAGCACGGGCACAACAGGCAGCACGGGCGGCTCAGGCGGCTCAGGCAGCTCAGGCAGCTCAGGCAGCTCAGGCAGCTCAGGCAGCAGTGGCACGGGCAGCGGTGGTGGCACCGCGAGCGGTGGCGGTGGCGGCAAGGCGACGATCGCCACCTGCTCCCAGAAGGAGCTCGGGGTGTCCGCCGTGAAGGAGCGGGACGCCAGACACCTCGTCCTCACCGTGCAGAACGCGAGCGACAAGAAGTGCAACCTCTACCGCTACCCGCTCGTGCGGCTCGGTGACGGCCGGACCACGGCCCCCGTGATCAAGGACAGCGACCCGGACCCGGGAAAGCCCGTCACCCTCGCTCCGGGCCAGGAGGGGTACGCCGCCCTGCTCGTCAGCGGCCCCATGGACGAGTACGAGGCGAAGAGCATCACCCTCACCCTCCAGGGCGGCAAGCCCGGCAGCACCGCGGGCAACCCGATCGACGTCCCCATGCCCGTCGACACGTTGTACGCGAACGACTTCCAGCGCGTCACCTACTGGACGACCGCCTCCGGCTACGCCCTGGACTTCATCATGTCGAAGTGACGGACCCGGGCCCGGAGCCGGAGCCGGACCGGGGCCTCAGCCCGTGTTCGACAGGCGGTCCAGCCATTCGGTGAGCAGGGTCGCCTCCGCGGGGGTGAAGGCGGGGCTCGGGTTCCGGCGGAGCTGTGCGCCGAGGCGGGTCGCGGTGGCCGGGGCGGCGGAGGTCCCGGAGCCGGCCGTCCGCGGCTCGGGAGCGGTCACGTCCGGGGTGAAGACGGAGACGTGCACCGCGTCCCGTACGCGGCGCGACAGGGTCTCGTCCGTGAAGGTCGCCGGCCGGGAGACCAGCATCAGGCAGACGCCGACGTTGGCGGACATGATCATCTGCGCGGCGAGTTCGGGGGCGAGCCGCAGTTTGCCCTGTTCGGCGGCGCGGCGCAGGTCGCCGGTGAGGATCCGGTGGGCCTCCAGCGCCGCGGCGGGCGGGGTGCGCATCGCCGGGGAGTGCATCAGGCGGTAGAGGTTCGGGTTGCGCAGGGCGAAGTCTGTATGACCGTCCCAGCCGTCGCGCAGGTCCTGGACCGGGTCCGAGCCGGGGTGCCGTTTCCGCTTGGCCGCGAGGTAGCGCTCCCAGCCGTGGTCGACGACGGCCGACAGCAGGCCCTCCTTGTCGCCGAAGTGGCGGTACAGCGCGGGTGCGCCGACCCCGGCGGCCTCGCACACGGCCCGGGTCGAGACGTCGCCGTCCGGGGACTTCGCGACCAGCTCGGCGGCCACGGCGAGGATGCGCGCCCGGGTGGTCACGGGGGCTGCGCCGGGGTTCGTGCTGTCGCTCATGGCGGTGATCCTGACATCCTCGGCGCTGTGGGCGGAACGGGCGGTGTCAGGCGATGCCGCCGTTGGCGCGCAGGACCTGGCCGTTGACCCAGCGGCCCGAGGGGCCCGCGAGGAAGGCGACGACGGAGGCGATGTCCTCGGGGGTGCCGAGCCGCTCCAGGGGCGGCTGGGCGGCCATCCGGGCGATGGTCTCCTCGTCCTTGCCGTCCAGGAAGAGGGCGGTGGCCGTCGGGCCGGGGGCCACCGCGTTGACGGTGACGTCCCGGCCGCGCATCTCGCGGGCGAGGATCAGGGTCATGGCCTCGACGGCGCCCTTGGTGGCGGCGTACGCGGTGTAGCCGGGGATCGCGAGCGCCAGCACGGTGCTGGAGAAGTTGATGATCGCGCCGCCCGCGCGCAGCCGGCGCGCGGCCTGCTGGTCGACGACGAAGGTGCCGCGGATGTTGGTGCGGTGCATCCGGTCCAGGGCGTCGAGATCGAGGTCGACGAGCGGGGCCAGGGTCATGACACCGGCCGCGTGGACGACGACGTCGACGCCGCCGAAGGTCTTCTCGGCCAGGTCGAACAGGGCGGCGGCCTCCGCCTCCTCGGCGACGTCGGCGCGGAACGCGACGGCCTGCCCGCCCGCCTCGCCGATCGCCGCGACCGCCTTGTCGGCCTCGGCCGCGTTGCCCGCGTAGTTCACGACGACGGCGTATCCCTCACGGGCCAGCCGTTCCGCGGTCTCGCGCCCGATACCGCGGGACCCGCCGGTGACGATCGCGACGCGCGCGGAGGTGTTCGGCTGCTCAGTCATGGCGTTGCTCCTTGTCTCGGCCGGGGTAGCGGCGTTCACCATCCCGATGGGATCAACGCTAACACTCACACCGTAGCGCCGCTACCCGAGCCCGGCCCTCTCACCCCGGCCACACGATCGCCTGGGTCTCGCTGTACGCGTGCAGGGCGTACGAGCCCACGTCGCGGCCCACTCCGCTCTTCTTGAAGCCGCCGAAGGGGGCCTCCATGTTGCGGCCGACGGTGTTGACGCCGACTCCGCCCGCGCGCAGCCCGCGGGCGACGCGGAAGGCGCGGGCCACGTCCCCGGACCAGACGTAGTCGATCAGGCCGTAGTCGGAGTCGTTGGCCAGGGCGATCGCCTCCTCCTCGTCGTCGAAGGGCAGGACGACGACGACCGGACCGAAGATCTCCTCGCGGACGACCCTCATGTCCGGCGTGCAGTCGGCGAGAAGGGTGGGGGCGACGTAGAAACCGCTGGGGAGGGAGGGGCGTTCGCCGCCCGTTACGACCCGTGCGCCTTCCTTGCGGCCGAGTTCGACGTAGGACTCGACGCGGTCGCGGTGGGCCGCCGAGATGACCGGGCCGACCACCGTGCCCCGCTCGCGCGGATCACCCACCTTCACGTGGCCCGCGTAGGCGGCCAGTTGCCGGACGAGGAGATCGTGCACCCCGCGCTGCACGAGCACCCGCGTCGGCGCCGTGCAGATCTGCCCGCTGTAGAACGAGAACGTCGTGCCGATGCCCGACACCGCCGAACCCAGGTCCGCGTCGTCGAAGACGATCGCCGCGCCCTTGCCGCCCAGTTCCATGAGCTGGCGCTTCATACCGCGCCCGCACACCTCGGCGATCCGCTGCCCGACCGCCGTCGAGCCGGTGAAGCTGACCATGTCGACGTCCCCCGAGTCGACCGCCGCCTCGCCGGACTCCGCCGTCGAACCGCCGACCACGTTCACCACGCCCGGCGGCATACCCGCGGCTTCCAGCGCCTCGGCCATCCGGTACACCGACAGCGGATCCTGCGGAGCCGGCTTCACCACCACGGTGTTGCCCATCGCCAGCGCGGGAGCGATCTTGCCCGCCGGGTTGGCCCACGGATTGTTGTACGAGGTGATGCAGGTGACCACGCCGACGGGCTGGCGCACGGCCAGCGCGCCCATCACGGCGGCCCCGCCGAACGGTCCCGCCTCGTTGATCTGCGGCGGCAGCGCGCTCTCGACCGGCTCGGGCCGCGCGTAGCGCCGGAACCGGGCCACTCCGACCCCGACCTGCATGCCGCGCGCCGTCCCGGTGGTGGCACCGCTCTCCGCCTGGGCGAGATCGGCGTACGGCACGAGGTTGCGCTGGATGACGTCCGCCGCCCGCGCGAGAACGCCGGCCCGCTCCTCGGCGGGCGTGCGCGACCAGGGCCCGAACGCCTCGCGGGCCGCGGCCGCCGCCTCGTGCACCTGGGCCCGCGACGCCTCGGGCGCGAGCCCGACCACCTTCTCGGTCGCCGGGTCGAGGACCTCGTAGAAGCCGTGCTCGGGCGGTACCCACGCTCCGCCGATGAACAGCCGCTGCCCGGTGCTCTCGGAGGCCGTCACCGGGTGCCCACCGTCCGGGTGTCGCGGCCCGACCGCAGCACCTTCCCCGGCACCGCGCCCGTCACCACGTCGTCGCGGATCGCCTCGACCCCGTTGACCCACACGGCGTTCACCCCGATCGCGCGGGAGTCGAGACGCGGACTGTCACCCGGCAGGTCGTGCACCAGGGTGGCCTTGCCGGCGTCGATCCGCTCGGGGTCGAAGAGCACCAGGTCGGCATGGAATCCCACCTCGACGCGCCCGCGTTCGCGCAGCCCGAACAGCCGCGCCGGATCGTCCGTCAGCATCTTCACGGCCTGTTCCAGGGAGGCGAGCCCGCGGCCGCGCAGACAGTCGCCGAGGAACCGGGTGGTGTACGGGGCCCCGCACATGCGGTCCAGATGGGCGCCCGCGTCGGAGCCGCCGAGCAGGACGTCCTCGTGCTGCCAGGTCTCGGCACGCAGGGTCCAGGAGTCCGGGTCGTTGTCGGTGGGCATGGGCCACAGGACCGTACGCAACGCGTCGGCCGCGCAGATCTCCACCAGGCACGCGAACGGCTCCTGGCCGCGCTCGGCGGCGATGTCCCGCACCACGCGCCCGGTCAGGCCCTCGTTCGCGGCGCTGTAGGTGTCGCCGATGACGTACCGGCCGAAGTCGGCGAGCCGCCTGAAGACGCCCGCCTCCCTGCTCCTCGCGCGCCTGAGCATCTCGGCGCGGACCTCGGGGTCGCGGAGCTTCGCGATGCGTTCGGGCACGGGCAGCGCGAGGACCGGTCCCCAGCCGGGGATCAGGTTCAGGGCGCAGAAGGTGCCGAGCGACATGTTCATCGGGGTGAGGATCGGCATGGTGAGCGCGACGACCCGGCCGCCGGACTTGCGGGCGCGTTCACTCGCCTCCAACTGGCGCGGGACGCGCTCGGGGACGGCGGCGTCGATCGTCAGGACGTTCCAGTTGAGCGGGCGGCCCGCGACCGCGCTCATCTCCACGAACAGATCGATCTCGGCGTCACTGAACTGGTCGAGGCAGCCCGCCGTGATCGCCTCGATCTGGGTGCCCTCGTGCTCACCCACGGCCCGCGCGAGGGCGAGCAGTTCGGCGGGCCGGGCGTGCCGGGAGGCGACCGGAGCGCCGTCGCCGTCGGAGTGGGTGGAGGACTGGGTGGTGGACAGGCCCCAGGCCCCGGCGTCCATGGCGTCGTGGAACAGCCGCAGCATGGCGTCGAGTTGTTCCCGTGTCGGCTGTCCGCCCACGGCGTCGGGCCCCATGACGTAACGCCTCAACGCGCAATGGCCCACCATGAAGCCCGCGTTGACCGCGATCCGGCCCTCCAGGGCGTCGAGGTAGTCCCCGAAGGTGTGCCAGTTCCAGGGCGCGCCCTCCTCCAGGGCGACCAGGGACATGCCCTCGACCCTGGACAGCATGCGGCGCGTGTAGTCGGCGTCCTCGGGGCGGTCCGGGTTCAGCGGGGCGAGGGTGAACCCGCAGTTGCCGCCCGCGACCGTGGTGACGCCGTGGTTGAGGGACGGGGTCGCGTACGGGTCCCAGAAGAGCTGGGCGTCGTAGTGCGTGTGCGGGTCCACGAAGCCGGGGGCGAGGACGAGCCCGTGCGCGTCCTCGCCGGTCCGGGCCGGCTCGGTGACCGTGCCGATCACGGCGATCCGGCCGCCGCGCAGGCCCACGTCCGCGGTGCGGGTGGGCGCTCCCGTCCCGTCCACGACGGTCGCGCCCTTGATCAGATGGTCGAGCATCGCGGAAGTACCCCCTAGGCGGCTTGGCGGAACCGGGTCGTGCGGTGCACCGGGTCCGTGTCGATCTTCGGAATGACGTGCTCGCCGATCAGCCGGATCGTCTGGAGGGTCTCCTCCTTGGCGACGCCCACAGGCAGCCCGAAGCTGAGCTGGTCGGCGCCCGCCTGCTCCCAGCGCTTGCACTGGGTGAGCACCTCGTCCGGGTCGCCGCAGATCAGCAGTTCCTCCTCGATGAGGAGCTCGACGAACTCGGGGGTGTACTCGGGGAGGGTCTCGGGCCAGACGGGGAAGCCCTCGGGGCGCGGGAACGTGTCGTGGTAGCGGAAGACGAGGGAGGGCAGGTAGTGCAGCCCGCCGCCGACCGCGATCCGGATCGCCTCGTCGTGGGTGGGCGCGCAGATGGCGGTGGTGGTCACCATCACGTTGTCGTTGACGAAGTCGCCGATGGGCTCGGCGTTCACGACGGCGGTCTTGTACTGCTCCAGGACCCACTCCATGTCGGCGACCTTCTGCACGCTGAAGCCGAGCACGCCGAGACCCTTGCGGGCGGCCATGGCGTACGAGGGCGGCGACCCGGCGGCGTACCACATGGCGGGGTGGGACTTCCCGTACGGCTTGGGCAGGATCTTGCGCGGCGGCAGCGACCAGTGCTTGCCCTGGAAGCCGACGTACTCGTCCTGGAGCCACATCTTCGGGAACTCGGCGATGGTCTCTTCCCAGATCTCCTTGGTGAAGTTCATGTCGGTGATGCCGGGGAGGAAGCCGAGGATCTCGTGCGAGCCGGCGCCGCGGCCGGACCCGAACTCGAAGCGGTTGCCGCTGAGATGGTCGAGCATGGCGACCTTCTCGGCGACCTTGACCGGATGGTTGACCTGGGCGAGCGGGTTGAAGATGCCGGAGCCGAGGTGGATGCGGTCGGTGGCGTGCGCGAGGTAGCCGAGGTAGACGTCGTTGGCCGAGAGGTGCGAGTACTCCTCCAGGAAGTGGTGCTCGGAGGCCCAGGCGTACTTGAAGCCGGACTTGTCCGCCTGGATGACGTACTCGGTCTCCTCCATCAGCGCCTTGTGCTCCGCGAGCGGGTCGGTCTCGGCTCGCTTGCCCACGTATCCCTGTACAAAGAGCCCGAATTCCAAGGAGGTTCACCGTCCCCATCCAGTTATCTGACATACCGTCAGATTCATTGAGCCGACTGTTCCACCGTGGGCGGGGACCGTCAATAGCTGACGCGTCGTCAGAGAACGCTCACGCCCGCGAGCCAGCCGCCGTCGATCACGAAGGGCTGCCCGGTGATGTACGAGGAGTCCTCGCCGGTCAGGAACAGCGCCAGCCGGGCCACGTCCTCGGGGCGGCCGATCCGGCCGAGCGGCACGAGCTTGCCGTAGAACGCGTCGAGCGCCTGCGAGGCCTCCTCGCCGTCCGTGCCGCCGGAGAGCTGCGCCGGGTTGCTCATGGCCGTGTCGACCGCGCCGGGGCAGACGGCGTTGACGCGGATCCCCTTGTCCGCGAGTTCGAGCGCCGCCACGCGGGTGAGGCCGACGATGGCGTGCTTGGTCGCCGCGTACGCGCCCACGTACGCCATCCCCGTGAGCCCGGTGAAGGAGGCCGTGTTCACGATCGTGCCGCCGCCGGCCTCGGCGATCTCGGGTGCGAGCGTCTTGATCCCGAGGAACACCCCGACCTGGTTGACCTGCACGATCTGCAGGAACTCGGCCAGCGGGGTGTCGACGAGCGCGTTGAAGCGCAGGATGCCGGCGTTGTTGACCAGCCCGTCGATCCGCCCGTACGCGGCCTTCGCGGAGGCGACCGCCGCCGTCCAGTCCTCCTCCCGGCCCACGTCCAGGTGCACGTAGTGCGCGCCGATCTCCTCGGCGAGTTCCCGGCCCTCGTCGTCGAGCACGTCCGCGACGATCACGCGCCCGCCCTCCGCGGCGAAGAGCCGGGCCTCCTGTTCGCCCTGCCCGCGCGCCGCGCCGGTGATGAGGACGACCCGCCCGTCCAGCTTGCCCATGCCGTGACTCCCTAGCCGAGGTGGGGTGCGACGTCCGCGCCGAACGCCGCGATCTGGTCCGTGAGTTCGGCGCGGCTCCTGCTGCGGAACCGCACCTGGATCTGGTGCACGCCCATCGCGCCGTACTCCCGCAGCGACGCGGCCAGTTCCTCGGGCGGTCCGCTCAACGTCCGCCGCCCGGTCTCCCAGCCGGGCTCGCCGACGTACAGCGGCTCGGTGATGGCGCCGATCGTCAGGGGCTCCCCGACCCCCGCCTCGGCACGCAGGTCCCGCAGCCGGGCGATCTGCCCCGGCAGCCGGCCGCGCGGATCGCCCTGCGGCAGCCAGCCGTCGCCGCGCAGCGCGGCCCGGCGTACGGCGGCGGGCGAGGAGCCGCCCACCCACACGGGCACCCGCTGCTGGGCGGGCCTGGGCCGCTGGCCGAGGCCTTCGAAGTCGTACGTCTTGCCGTGGTGGACGGGGAACTCCTCCGGCCCGAGCGCGGCGCGCAGGGCGTCGATCGTCTCGTCGAGGACCGCCCCCCGGCGCTCGAAGTCGGCCCCGACCGCCTCGAACTCCTCCCGCACGTGCCCGGCGCCGACCCCTAGGACCAGCCGGCCGCCCGAGAGGTGGTCGAGGGTCGCGTACTGCTTGGCCGTGACGAGCGGGTGCCGGAGCCCGACGACCGCGACATGGCTGAGCAGCCGGACGCGCTCGGTCACGGCCGCGAGGAAGGCGAGCGTGGCGACGGGGTCGTACCAGATGGTGCTCATGGCGTCCGCGAGCCGGCGCGGTATGGCGACGTGGTCGCAGCTCGCGATGTAGGCGAATCCGGCGCGGTCGGCGGCGCGGGCGATCTCGACGAGGTCGTCGGGACCGGCGGCGGCTTCCCAGGGTTCCGCGTAGAGGGTGCTCTGCGACTGGACGGGGAGCTGGATGCCGTACGCCAGCCGCCCTTCGGGCAGGATCTGCATGGGCCTGCACCTCTTATCTGACGGTCCGTCACTTCCAGGACAGCGCTGCCATGTTCATTGCTGACGCATCGTCAGGCAAGAGCCGGGCGGATATCCGGGCGCGCGGTCCCACGGGGGCCCGGGGCACCCGCGGGCCGCGCGGCCGCTCAGCCCGCCCAGAGACCCTCGGCCGTCAGCCCCAGCAGCCCGATCGCGTTCCCCCGCACGATCCGCTCGACGACGTCCGGGGCCAGGTGCCCCATCTGGGCCTCGCCGACCTCCTTCGACTTCGGCCAGGTGGAGTCGGAGTGCGGGTAGTCGGTCTCGTAGAGGACGTTGCCGACGCCGATCGCGTCGAGGTTCCGCAGCCCGAAGGCGTCGTCGAAGAAGCAGCCGTACACGTGGTCGGCGAAGAGCTCGGACGGCGGCCGGTGGACCTTGTCGGCCACCCCGCCCCAGGCGCGGTTCTCCTCCCACACCACGTCGGCGCGCTCCAGGATGTACGGGATCCAGCCGATCTGCCCCTCCGCGTACATCACCTTCAGGTTCGGGAAACGCTCGAACTTGCCGCTCATCAGCCAGTCGACCATCGAGAAGCAGCAGTTGGCGAAGGTGATCGTGGAGCCGACCGCGGGCGGCGCGTCGGCGGAGGTCGACGGCATCCGGCTGCTGGAGCCGATGTGCATGGCGATGACGGTGCCCGTCTCGTCGCACGCGGCGAGGAAGGGGTCCCAGTCGTCGGTGTGCACGGACGGGAGCCCGAGGTGCGGCGGGATCTCGGAGAAGGCCACCGCGCGCACCCCGCGGGCGGCGTTGCGCCGTACCTCGTCCGCCGCGAGACGGGCGTCCCACAGCGGTACGAGCGTCAGCGGTATCAGACGCCCACGGGCGTCCGGCCCGCACCACTCCTCCACCATCCAGTCGTTGTAGGCCCGCACCGAGAGAAGGCCGAGCTCGCGGTCGGCCGCCTCGGTGAACGTCTGCCCGCAGAACCGGGGGAAGGTGGGGAAGCAGAGGGCGGACTGGACGTGGTTCACATCCATGTCGGCCAGCCGCCGCGGCACGTCGTACGAGCCGGGGCGCATCTGCTCGTACGTGATGACTTCGAGCCGGATCTCGTCACGGTCGTAGCCGACGGCCGTGTCGAGGCGGGTGAGGGGCCGGTGCAGATCTTCGTAGACCCACCAGTCCCCGACGGGACCCTCGTCGCCCGGCGCGCCCATCACGGGGGCGAACTTCCCGCCCAGGAAGGTCATTTCCTTCAGGGGCGCGCGGACGATGCGGGGCCCGGTGTCCTGGTACTTCGCGGGCAGCCGGTCCCGCCAGACATCGGGCGGTTCGACCGTGTGGTCGTCCACCGAGATGATCCTCGGGAAGGCGGCCCGAGCGTCCACCGAGGGGCTCTGCGCGGTTTCCGTGGTCTCCATACCGGCCACGGTAGCGCTGATCTGACGGCCCGTCAGCTCTCTGACGGCGACCCGTCGACTCACCGGCGGCACCCGCCGGACCACCGCCGCCGGCCCGTGGCGCCGCCCGCCGAGGGACGCGGCCGGGAGCGGCCCGGAGATGAATGGGCGCGCAAGCATGGGGAGCCCCTGTGCGGAGCCTGTGTGAGGACCGTGTGGACTACCGCACCACACCTTGTGATCGCTGCCTCGCACGGCTGACGCATCCGCCATGAACAAGGCAAACTGGCCTCGTTGTACTGACAGTTCGGCAGGGGGACAGCGATGGACGGTGTGCCGCGCGTACCGAAGCAGTGGCGTCCGGGCCCCGAGGAGCCCGCGGCGTTGCGCTTCAGCGTGCTCGGCCCGGTGCGCGCCTGGCTCGGGGACGATCCACTGCCGGCCGGATCCCCGCAGCAACGCGCCCTGCTGGCCGCGCTGCTGCTGCGCGACGGCCGCACCGCCACGGCCTCCGAGCTCATCGACGCCCTGTGGGGCGACGAGCCCCCGTCCCAGGCGCTGGCCGCCCTGCGGACGTACGCCTCCCGCCTGCGCAAGACGCTCGGCGCCGAGGTGCTGGTGAGCGAGTCCGGCGGCTACGCCATCCGCTCCCTGCGCGAGGGCGCGCTCGACCACGTGAACGCCCAGGAACTCGCCGCCGACGCCGAAAAGGCGCGCGCGGCGGGCGACCTCTCCCGCGCCCGCGACCTGCTCAGGGACGCCCTCGCCCTGTGGGACGGCGAACCGCTCGCGAGCATCCCCGGCCCCCACGCGGAGACCCAGCGGGCCCGCCTGGAGGAGTGGCGCCTGCAACTCCTCGAATCCTGCCTCGACATGGACCTGGAACAGGGCTTCCACGCGGAGGCGGTCTCCGAACTCACCGCGCTCACCGCGGCGCACCCGCTGCGCGAACGCCTGCGTGAACTGCTGATGCTGGCGCTGTACCGCTCCGGCCGCCAGGCGGAGGCCCTCGCCGTATTCGCGGACACCCGGCGGCTGCTCGCCGACGAGCTGGGGGTGGACCCGCGGCAGGGGCTGAAGGAACTCCAGCAGCGGATACTCCAGGCGGACCCGGGCCTCGCGGAACCCTCCGCCCCGAAGGCGGAGCCCGTCGTCGCCCTCGTCCGCCCGGCCCAGCTCCCGGCGACCGTCACCGACTTCACCGGCCGGGCGTCCTTCGTGCAGGAACTGAGCGACGTCCTCGCCGCGGCGTCCTCCGAGGAGGGCCGCGTCATGGCCGTCTCGGCGCTCGCGGGCATCGGCGGCGTCGGCAAGACCACCCTCGCGGTGCATGTGGCCCACCAGGCCCGCGGGGCCTTCCCCGACGGACAGCTCTACGTCGACCTCCAGGGTGCCGGATCACGTGCGGCCGAACCCGAGACCGTCCTCGGCGCCTTCCTGCGGGCCCTCGGAACGGCGGACTCCGCGATCCCGGACTCGCTGGAGGAACGCTCGGCCCTCTACCGCTCCGTCCTCGACGGCCGTCGCGTCCTGGTCCTGCTGGACAACGCCCGCGACGCCGCCCAGGTGCGGCCGCTGCTGCCCGGCACCGAGGGCTGCGCCGCCCTGGTGACCTCGCGCATCCGGATGGTGGACCTGGCGGGCGCCCATCTCGTGGACCTCGACGTGATGTCCCCCGAGGAGGCGCTGCAGCTCTTCACGAAGATCGTGGGCGAGGAGCGGGTCGCCTCCGAGCGGGAGGCCGCCCTCGACGTGGTCGCGGCCTGCGGCTTCCTGCCCCTGGCCATCCGCATCGCCGCGTCCCGGCTCGCCGCCCGCCGCACCTGGACCGTGTCGGTGCTCGCGGCGAAGCTCGGCGACGAGCGCCGCCGGCTGGACGAGCTCCAGGCCGGCGACCTGGCCGTCAAGGCGACCTTCGAACTCGGTTACGGCCAGCTCGAACCGGCCCAGGCGCGCGCCTTCCGGCTGCTGGGCCTCGCCGACGGCCCGGACATCTCGCTCGCGGCCGCGGCGGCGGTGCTCGACCTCCCGGCCGAGGCCACCGAGGACCTCCTGGAGTCCCTCGTCGACACCTCCCTCCTGGAGTCGGCCGCCCCCGGCCGCTACCGCTACCACGACCTGGTCCGCCTCTACGCGCGTGCGTGCGCCGAACGCGACGAACAGCCCCCGAGCGAGCGGGCTGCCGCCCTGTCGCGGTTGCTGGACTTCTACCTGAGCACGGCGGCGGGCGTGTACGCGATCGAACGCCCCGGAGACCGCCTGGTGGACCACCTGGAGCCGACGGCACACACGGGCCTGACGTTCGAGGACCGGCACCGGGCGCAGGACTGGCTGTACTCGGAGGCGATCTCCCTGCTGGCGTGTGTCCGGCAGTCCACCCAGGACGGCTTCCTGCGGCGCTCCGTCGACGCGCTGTGGGCCTCCGTCGACCTGGCGGAGTCCGGCACGAACTCCAAGGCGTACGAGGGGGTCGCCGCCGCGCTGCGGCAAGCGGCCCAGGAGGCCGCCGACGCGCACGCCGAGGCGCGGGCCCTGGTCACCCTGGCCTACGTCCACTACTACACCGGACGCTTCGAACCCGCCCGCGAGGCCGCCGCGCAGGCCCTCGAACTGGCCGCCGAGACGGACCACCTGACGAGCTGCTGGGCCTCCAACACCCTGGGGGTGATCGCCCTCCTGCAGAACCAGTACGAGGACGGCGAGGCGCATCTGGCCCGGGCGATCGAGAGCTTCCGGGCCTGCCACGACCGGGCCGGCGAGGCCAGCGCGCTGTGCAACCTCTCACGCATCCACCTCGCCACCGGGCGCACCGGCAGCGCCGTGTCGCTGGCCCAGCAGGGCACCGACATGTACGACGACATGGGCCACGCCCTGAAGGGCGCCAACGGCCGTTACGCGCTGGGCCTCGCCCTCACCCAGAGCGGCCGGCTGGCGGAGGCGACCGCCGTCCTCGGGGAGGCGCTCGCGGTGTTCCGCAACAGCCGCCAGCGGCTGTGGGAGGGCATGTCGCTGTTCCGTCTCGCAGAGGCCGATCTGGCCGCCCAACGCCCGGCCGCCGCGGCGACGAACGCCGAGACGGCCCTGACGGTGCTGCGGGGCATCGGCGGCGAGTGGCGCAGGGGCAATGTCCTCATCGTGCTCGGCCGGGCGCTGAACGCGATCGGCCACTCCGGCCGGGCCCAGGTCTGCTGGCGCGAATCCCTCGACATCTTCCAGGCGTTGGGATCCCCGGAGGCCGCCACGGTCAGGGCTCTCCTGAACCCGATGGCGGTTGCCTAGGGCTCATAGCCGTTCGCACGGCGGGGCGTTCATCGTTCGTTTATCGCCGCCCGGCAGTCTCTGTGTTGTCGATCCGTCGCGTCGGGGGGCAGGCGGGACGACCTGAGGCCGTAGCACTAAGGTAATCGGCCCCGAGTGCCCGTCCGGCGGCCCACGGGGGAGCTGCCGGACGGGCTGCTCCAAACAACGCACCAAGACTGTCAGGGGGACAGCCACCATGAGCGACACCAACAGCACCGACAACATCCACGCCACGGACGAGCCGACGGGCGGGACCTCCACGGACAACATCCACGCCACGAGCGAGCCGCTCACCGGCAAGAACCTGATCACCAAGGACGACGGCACCGGCGACGCCTCGACGGACAACATCCACGCCACGGACGAGCCGGTCTAAGTCCCACCTGGGGGGGCGGACTTACATCACACGGGGATCGACCGCGGCGGCGCGGAGGGGGAGCCGCCGCGGTCGCCGTGTGTCCGGGCCCGGAGCGCCGCGCGGCCGGGCTCACCGCCCTCGCAGCTCCCCCTTCACCACCTTCCCGCTCGCGTTGCGCGGCAGTTCGGTGACGAAGGTGACCGTGCGCGGGACCTTGTAGTTGGCCATTTCGCGGCGGGACCAGGTGATCAGGGCTTCGGCCGTGAGGGTGGAGTGCGGGCGGCGGACGACGTAGGCCCTGCCGACCTCGCCGAGGCGGCTGTCCGGGACGCCGACGACCGCCACGTCGGCGACGTCGGGGTGCAGGCCGAGGAGCTGCTCGATCTCCGCGGGGTAGGCGTTGAAGCCGCCGACGATGAACATGTCCTTGATCCGGTCGGTGATGCGGAGGTTGCCCTCGGGATCGAGGACGCCCACGTCGCCGGTGCGCAGCCAGCCGTCCGGCGTCAGGACCTCCGCCGTGGCGGCCGCGTCCTCGAAGTAGCCGCTCATCACGTTGAAGCCGCGGACCAGTACCTCGCCGGGAGCTCCGGGGGCCGCCGGGGCTCCCGAGGCGTCCACGACCCGCACCTCGGTGTCCGGGATCGCCCGGCCCGAGGTCGAGGCGATCACCTCCGGCCGGTCCCCCCTGCGGCACATGGTGACGATGCCGCTCGCCTCGGAGAGGCCGTACGCCGTCAGGACCGTGTCCACGCCGAGCTCCGTACGCAGGCGCTCGACCAGCCGCAACGGGACCACGGCGGCGCCGGTCACCACCAGCCGCAGCGCGGAGAGGTCGTACGTGTCGCGGGCGGGGTGGTCGAGGAGGGACTGGTGCAGGGTGGGCGGGCCGGGGAGGACGGATATGCGTTCCGCGGCCACGTTCGCGAGCACCGTGTCCACGTCGAACACCGGCTGCGGCACCATCGTCGCCCCGCGCATCAGACAGGCGATGATCCCCGCCTTGTAGCCGAAGGTGTGGAAGAAGGGGTTCACGATCAGATAGCGGTCGCCCTCGCGCAGACCGGCGAGGTCGCTCCAGATCTCGTAGCCGCGCAGGGTCTGCGCGTGCGTGATCAGGGCGCCCTTGGGCCGGCCCGTGGTGCCCGAGGTGAAGACGATGTCCGAGGGGGAGCCGCCCGACACGGCCTCCCCGCGGCGGCGCACCTCCTCGCGGCCGACGCCCTCCCCGTCCGCGAGGAAGTCCTTGAACGTACCGAAGTCGGCGGGGGCGTCGTCCGCGAGGACCACCACCCGCTCCAGGTGCGGAAGGCCGGGGAGCGGGCCGGCGCCGGGTCCGGGGACCGCTCCCCCAGCCGCTTCCCCGGGCTCCCCCGCCGCCCGGCGCAGCGAGGCCACGTACGACGTGCCGAGGAACGTGCCCGTCACGAAGAGCAGCCTTGCCCGGCTCCTGGCCAGGACGTACGCCGCCTCGGCGCCCTTGAAGCGGGTGTTGAGGGGGACCAGGACCGCCCCCGCGGACACCGCGCCGAGGGCGGAGACGATCCAGTCGAGGGTGTTCGGGGCCCAGATGGCCACGCGGTCGCCCGTGCGGACGCCGCTCGCCACGCAGGCGGCCGCGGCGCGCTCGACCCGTGCACCCAACTCCGCGTAGGAGACGCGTGTCCGGCCCTCGACGACGGCCTCGCGGTCCGCGAAACGGGCCGCCGCCGACCGTACGAGACCGGGGACGCCGCCCCACTCCAGGTCACCGCGCATCGTGTACCTCCCGCCGGAGCACCACTAGCTGACTGACCGTCAGATTAGCTGTAGCCTGACGGACTGTCAGCAGCCGGGACGTGTGCGGAGGTCACCCATGCCAGGGCTCAAGGACGCCACAGCCGTCGTCGGAATCGGGCAGACCGCCTTCGCGAAACGACTCCCGGAGTCCGAGAAGGCGCTGGCCTGCCGGGCGGTCCTCGCCGCCCTCGACGACGCCGGCATCGCGCCGGCGGAGGTCGACGCCCTCGCCTCCTACACCATGGAGGAGACCGACGAGGTGGAGGTCGCCAAGGCCGTCGGGCTCGGCGACCTCACCTTCTTCAGCAAGGTCGGCTACGGCGGCGGCGGTTCCTGCGCCACGGTCGCGCACCTGGCCGCCGCCATCACCGCCGGCCAGGCGACGGTGGGCGTGGCCTGGCGCTCGCGCAAGCGGGGCAGCGGCCCGCGCCCCTGGAAGAACACGGCCGTCCAGCTCCCCACCCCGGCCCAGTGGACCCGGCCCTTCGGGCTGCTGCGGCCCGCCGACGAGATCGGGATGCTCGCGCGCCGGTACATGCACGAGTACGGGGCCACCCGCGACCACCTCTTCAACGTGGCCCTCGCATGCCGCAACCGCGCCAACCAGAACCCGGCCGCGATGATGTACGAACGCCCGCTGACCCGCGAGATGTACATGACCGCCCGCTGGATCAGCGAGCCGCTCTGCCTCTTCGACAACTGTCTGGAGACGGACGGCGCGCTCGCCTGCGTGATCGTGTCCGCCGAGCGGGCCCGCGACTGCCGGCAGCGGCCCGTCTACGTCCACTCCGCCGCGCAGGGCCTGCCCGCCCAGCACCACGGGATGGTCAACTACTGGAACGACGACCCGCTCACAGGGCCCGCCTGGACCGCCGCCCGGCATCTGTGGAAGCACGCCGACCTCACCCCCGAGGACGTGGACGTGGCACAGATCTATGACGCGTTCACGCCCCTGATACCCCTCTCGCTGGAGGGATACGGCTTCTGCGGGCGCGGGGAGGGCGCGGCCTTCACGGAGGGCGGCGCGCTGGAGATCGGCGGACGGCTGCCGGTCAACACCGGGGGCGGCGGGCTCAGCGAGGCCTACGTGCACGGCTTCAATCTCATCAACGAGGGCGTGAAGCAGTTGCGGGGCACGAGCACGGCACAGGTGCCGGGAGCGGCGACCTGTCTGGTCACGGCGGGGGAAGGGGTCCCGACCTCCGCACTCCTGCTGAGGAGCTGAGGAGCCGGGATGTCCGACATGACAGAGACGACCGAGGCGGGCGTGAACACCCGGGCCGGCACGACCGCCACGGCCGGCGAAGGCGTGCGTACCGGGGCCGGCGGGAGGGACGGGACCAAGGAGCCCCTGCTGTCCCCCGTCCCCGACGACGACGGGGCGCCCTTCTGGGAGTACGCCGCCCGGGGCGAACTCCGCGTCCAGGCCTGCGCCGGCTGCGGTGAACTCCGCTTCCCGCCGCGCCCCTGCTGCCCGCGCTGCCACTCCTTCGCCGACGAGTGGCTCAGGATGAGCGGGCGGGGCCGGATCTGGTCGTACGTCGTCCCGCATCCGCCGCTCCTGCCCGCCTATGCCGCGCTGGCCCCGTACAACGCGATCGTGGTGGAGCTCGACGAGGCGCCGCGGATACGGCTGGCGGGGAACCTGGTGAGCGGGCCTGACGCGCCCATCGGCTCCGTTCCGGCGGGGCGGCTCCGGATCGGGGCCCGGGTGCAGGCGGTGTTCACCGAGGTGAACGGCGTGACCGTGCCGCGCTGGGTCCTGGAGCGGGCGTGAGCGGGGAGGCGGGGGGCGGCGGGCTCGTGGTGGGCGTCGACAAGGATGCCGGGGTCGCCGTCCTCACGCTCGACCGGCAGGACCGGCTCAACGCCATCGACCTGCCGACGGCCGCCGAACTGGTCGCCGCCTGGCGCGAGTTCCGGTTCGACGACACCGTACGGGCGCTCGTCGTGACCGGCGCGGGACGACGGGCCTTCTGCACCGGGATCGACCGCGGCGCCGAGGTGCCGCAGCCGGGCTCCCCGTACATGGTGGACGATCCGCTCGCCGCGATCGGGCCGAAGGCCAACGGGCTGTGGAAGCCGGTGATCGCCGCCGTGAACGGGATCGCCTGCGGCGGCGCCTTCTATCTGCTGGGCGAGGCGGAGTTCGTCGTCGCCGACGAGGAGGCCACCTTCTTCGACCCGCACACGACGTACGGCATGGTCAGCGCGTACGAGTCGGTCTACCTCGCGCAGCGGATGCCGTTCGGGGAGGTGGCGCGGATGGCCCTGATGGGGACCGCGGAGCGGGTCTCCGCGCGGCGGGCGTACGAGGTGGGGCTGGTGTCCGAACTCGCGGCGCCGGGCGAGGCGTTGGCTGCGGCCGTCGCGTGCGCGGCGGTCATCGCGTCCTACCCCTCCGAAGCCGTCCAGGGGACGGTGCGGGCACTGTGGTCGGCGCAGGAGGCGACCCGGGCGGCGGCCCTGGCGCACGCTCCGCAGCTCGTCTCCCTGGGGAACCTGCCCGCCGAGCGGCAGGCGGAACTGTTCTCGGCACGCAGGCCGGGATTCCGGCTGCGCTGAGGGCCCCGTCGGACGGCGGCCGGCCGAGCGCCGCTCCCGCCGGACCGGAGGAACCCTCGAACCGCACCGGAGCGGGCCGGACAGGCGCTCGCTCCCTGTGGCGGGCCGGTCACGCGGCGCGTAGCCTCGGCAGCCGGAACGGCTTCCGCAGGCCGTCCGCGTGTACGACGGCCGCCGTCCGGAGACCCTTCCGTGCCCGGTACGGCGGCCGTCACAGAGGCTCGGGCGCCTCACGTGGTGCGAGCGGTCCCGGTGCCCTTCTCCGCGTCCAGCGCGTACACGCAGCGGTCCTTGCTGCACGCGTACACGACACCGTCCTTGACCACGGGCGCGCCGGTGATCTCGCCGCCGGTGGCCAGCTTCCAGCGCAGGCGCCCGTCGTCGGCCTTCAGTGTGTACAGGAGATGGTCCGTGGAGCCGAAGTGGATACGGCCGTCGGCCACCGCCGGAGCGCCCACCAGGTCGCCCCCGGCCTGGAATCTCCACTTCGGGGTGCCGGTGACGGCGTCCAGCGTGTACAGGCCCTTGCCGCTGCCCACATGGACGTGTCCGGCGGCCACGAGGACCGGCTCGGTGGAGGCGCGGGACTCGGTGGCGATGCGCCAGCGGTCGCGGCCGTCGGTCGCGTCGAGGGCGTACACCGTGCCGAGGTAGTCGGCGAGGTAGACGCCGCCGCCCGTCACCGCCGGGCCCGGGGCGAAGGTGGGCGGGCAGAGGAAGACCGCCGGAGCCTCGAAGTGCCAGCGGACGTGACCGCTGGCCACGTCGATGGCCAGGACGCGGGTGCCCGCGGAGATGTAGACGTAGCCGTCGGGCGCGTGGGTCATGCGGACCGGTACGCCGCTGCAGGAGGCCGCGTCGCCGATCGGGTACGACCAGCGCTCCTCGCCCGTACGGGCCTCCAGGGCGCGCAGCCGTGCGTCCTTCCAGACGTACACCGTGCCGTCGTGGATCGACGGACCGGACTCCGGGGACTCGAAGTCGGTCTGGGCGCCGCTGATCTCCCAGAGCTTCTGTCCGTTCGCGGCCTCCCACGCCTGGACGCCGCCGCCGCGGGTGCCGGTGAGAACCGTTCCGCGGTCGGCCTGGAGGGAGTAGACCCAGGCGTCCGTGGACAGGCGCCACAGGTCCGCGCCCTCCCTGGCTTCGAGCGCGTACAGCGTCGGCCCGTCGGAGGCGTGGATGCGGCCGTCCGCCACCGCCATCGACCAGGCCACGTCACGCGTCTTGAAACGGCGCCGGCCGGTCGCCACGTCGAGGGCGTGGACCTCGAAGGAGGTGACGTAGACGAGGTCGTCGGCGACCGAGGGAGTGCCCCATACGTCGTTCGACATGCGGAAGCGCCAGGGGCGCCAGCCCGCCGGCGCGTCGGGCGTCGGGGGCGCGACCGTGGGCACGGGCGCAGGTTCGGCGCCGTTCACGCCGATGCGCGGCCGGGACCAGGACGCCGCGAGCCCGGCCTCCGGCGGCGGCGCCTTCACGGCCGCCGCACGGGCGTCGAGGACCCGCGGGCCGGGACCGATGGGCACCTTGCCGCCCGCGAGGCGCACGGGACCGGTGTCGGGCGCCCCCACGGGCACCGGGGCGTGCGACGGGGGCGGAGGCACGGGACGCCCTCCGCCGCTGCGTCCGCTTCCCCCGGCCGGCTGCTTGACCGGCGGACGGCCGCCGCGGCGCGTCTCGATCAGGCCCACCGCGCGCTCGGGCAGCCAGGCCGAGGCCGTACCGCTGTCGTCGGAGCCGGAGCCGAAGAGGTGGGGTGCGAGCTGGGCCTGGAGGTCGGCGGGGTTGGGCCGGGCCGTGGCGTCCATCTGCATGCAGGACTCGATGAGCGGGCGCAGCTCGTCGGGCAGGCCTTCGAGGTCCGGACCCTCGCGGAGCAGCATGAAGACCGTCTCGACGGGGTTGGCGCCGTGGAAGGGGGCGTGTCCGGTGGCGGCGAAGACGAGCATCGAGCCGAGCGAGAAGACGTCGCTCGCGCCGGTGACGCTGCGCGAGTCCTTCGCCTGCTCGGGAGACATGTAGGCGGGGGTGCCGACGGCGACGTTGGTCATGGTCAGACGGGTGTTCGAGACACCGGACGCGATGCCGAAGTCGATCACGCGCGGCCCGTCCTCGACCACGAGGACGTTCGACGGCTTCAGGTCGCGGTGGACAAGTCCGGCGCCGTGGATCGACTGCAGCGCCTCCGCGACACCCGCCGCGAGCCAGCGCACGGCCTGGGCCGGGAGCGGCCCGCACTCGTTCACTATCTCTTCGAGCGAGGGCGCGGGCACATAGGCGGTGGCCAGCCACGGCACGGCGGCGCGGGCGTCGGCGTCGACGACGGCAGCCGTGTAGAAGCCCGACACGGCGCGGGCGGCCTCGACCTCGCGCGAGAAGCGGACCCGGAACAACTGGTCCTCGGCGAGCTCGGTCCTGACCGTCTTGATCGCCACGCGCCGGCCCGAGGCCGAGCGCGCGAGATAGACCAGCCCCATGCCGCCGGCACCCAGCCGTCCCAGCACCTCGAACGGCCCGATCCGGCGCGGATCGTGCTGCGTCAGCTGATCCACCACTTGCCTGCCACCTCCCCGTACGGGTCACGTCATCCACGTATGAACGCGGCCCAGTGCAGCGTCTCACCACCGCACCGCCATGGCGGCACGCACCCCGATTCTTCCTGGCCGGGCCGCCGGTTGCGAACCCGGGGCCGGATCGGGGTGTCTTGTGACAAAACAACCGCCCCGGCAGAAGTACGAACGCCAGGGCGTCATGGTTCAGGGCCGAAATGCGCCCCTCACCCCAGAAGTACCCCGCCCCGGGCCCCGGAAGTGCCGTCCCTCACGTCGAAAAGCAGTGCCCCTCCCCGCAGAAGCGTTTCGGCCTTTGCGGGCGAAGTACCCCCGGTTTCCTTCAACGTTGAAGCACCCTCACCACCGACGCGGCGTCACGGCTGGTCGGGGCACCTTCACCGTTCGAGCACCGCGAACGACGCACCTTGATTGTCGCTGACGACGGCCACCCGCCCGTACGACGTGTCGAAGGGTGTCACCTGGGCACGGCCGCCGAGCCTGTTCACCGTCCCGAGTGTCTCCTCGCAGTCCTCGACTCCGAAATGGACGAGGAAATGGGGCGGCATCTCGGCCGGGAAGACGCCCGTCACGGGAACGCGGCCGAAATCGGGGGTCGCGTCGGGCCCGAACAGCGCGTCGTGGAACAGGGCGCCGTAGAAGCGGTCGACCGTCGCGGTGTCGCGCGCGTACAGCTCGGCCCAGCAGAACGTGTGGTGCTCGTGCCGTTTGGCGAAGCCGGCGTGCGTCCCGGGCTGCCAGAGGCCGAAGACGGCGCCCTCGGGGTCGGTGGCGAGGGCGGTGGTGCCCAGCTCGCCGGACTGGCCCACCGCCGTGGGCACGGCGATGATCCGGCCGTCCGCCGCCACGATCCGCCGGGCGAGCGCCTCGGCGTCCGGCGTCGCGAAGTACACCGTCCACACGGTGGGCATCCGCCCGTCGAGTTTGGGCGTGAGCGCCGCGACCGGCTCACCGTCCAGCTCCGCCCAGCCCTCCGGTCCCGACTCCTCGGGGAACGTCCAGCCGAAGAGCTCGCCGTAGAAGCGCTTGCCCGCCTCCACGTCGGGGAGCTGGGCGTCGACCCAGCAGGGCGCGCCCTCGGAGAACCCTGCGACAGCGGCTGATTCGGCCATGCGGCCAAGCTAACGGCCCTTCCGGCATCCCGCAGAGCGTGCGCACCTGCCCCGGTGACGCCCCGTCCCTGCTCAGGGGCCCCGCGCGGGGATCCGGGGGCCTGCCCGGCGGTGTTCCCGGCGTCCTGCCCGGCGGCGTTCCGGGGGTGCTCCCAGGGCGTTCCGGGGGTGCTCCCAGGGCGTTCCGGGGGTGCTCCCAGGGCGTTCCGGCGGCCCGCCCGGCGCTGTTCTCCGGGCGTTCCCGGGCGCCTCGGTGAAGATGTCCGGAAACTCACTGAAGCCCTGCCGCTCCCCTCGTCGAAACCGCTCCGCACCCACCCCGAACCCACTCTCCGTATCCGCCCCGAAACCCTCTCCGAGCCCCGGCGATGTACGGCCGCACCCCATTTGCAGTCGGCCGAATCGCGCTCCGATCACCCCTCGGTAAGCTGACGGCATGACAGGACAAGTGCGTACCGTCGACGGCCGCGTGGCCGGACGACGTGGGCAGGCGACCCGGCAGAAGCTGCTCGACTGCCTCAGCGAGATGCTCAGCTCATCGCCCTACCGGGATGTCAAAGTCATTGACGTCGCACGGAAGGCAGGCACTTCGCCCGCGACCTTCTACCAGTACTTCCCGGACGTCGAAGGCGCCGTCCTGGAGATCGCCGAGCAAATGGCCGCCGAGGGCGCCACGTTGACCCAGTTGCTCGAAGGCCGTTCCTGGGTCGGCAAGGCCGGCTGGCAGACCGCGCAGGAACTCGTCGACGGCTTCCTGGAGTTCTGGCGGAGGAACGACGCGATTCTGCGCGTCGTCGACCTGGGCGCCGCCGAGGGCGACAAGCGGTTCTACAAGATCCGCATGAAGATCCTGAACTCCGTCAACAACTCCCTTACGGATTCGGTCACCGAGCTCCAGGCCAAGGGCAAGGTCGACAAGGACGTGAACCCGGCCGCGATGGCCGGTTCCCTCGTCGCCATGCTCGCGGCGGTCGCCTCGCACCAGAAGGGCTTCCAGACCTGGGGCGTCAAGCAGGCCGAACTCAAGCCGAACCTCGCGCTGTTGGTGTATCTGGGTGTGACCGGGAAGAAGCCGACGAAGTAGCTTTCCGCGTCTGAACGCCCCAGCTCCTGTCATGCGGGCAGCAGTTCGTTCCGGAGGAACATTCCGGTGGACTGCCGCCCGCTGCGCTGTGCGGACACCGAGAACCCGTCGACCCCGCGACCCCACCGGACGGCCCTCTCAGCCCGACCGGCCTTCACCCTCGGCCGCTTCACCCTCCGCCGAGTCGGCCGACACAGCGCGGCGCACGATCCTGAAGAGCCGTATCTCCCGGTCCACCCGGGCCTGATAGGTGGCGTACGGCGGCCAGAACGCCAGCACCGTCTTCCAGACCGCGTCCCTCTCCGCGCCCGTGAGGAGCCGGGCGGTCACGGGAATGTCCTCGCCCTTCCAGTTGACGACGGCGTCGGGCCGGGCGAGCAGGTTCGCCGTCCAGGCGGGATGGTCCGTGCGGCCGAAGTTGGACCCGATGAGAATCCACCCGGACTCGCCCGCACCGCCCACCGAAACCGAACCCGCACCTGACGCCCCCGCCTCCGGCATGCAGGCCAGCGGGGTACGGCGCTCCAGACCGCTCTTGGCGCCGCGCGCGGTCAGGACGACCCCCGGCAGCATCTGGGCGCTGAGCAGCACCTTCCCCCGTGTGAGCCGGTGCACGGCGCGGTCGAGGGCCGGGATGAGGTGCGGGGCCGCCTTGGCGAACACCCGGGTGGAGGACACCCTCTGCACCAGCCGGACACCGGGCATCCCTCTCGCCCCGGTTCCCGTCCCAGCCCTCCCGCCCGTTCCGTCTCCCGTACCGCTGCCCGTACGCGAACGCCCGGTCGCCGCCATCACACCGTCACCTCTCCGCCGTCGAAGAGCCGCGCCGCGTCGGCCGCGTGCGCGCGCAGCCGGTGGACGGGGCCGAAGAGCAGTTCGTCGCCCGAAGCACGCTTGAAGTAGAGATGGACGTCGTGCTCCCAGGTGAAGCCGATGCCGCCGTGGAGCTGGACGCCCTCGGAGGCAGCGGTGCGCAGCGCCTCCAGCGCCTGGGCCAGCGCGAGCCCGCCCACCCGCTCGCCGCCCGTCCCGGCGGCCCACGCCGCGTAGTAGGCCGCCGAACGGGCCGACTGCACGCCCACGTACACGTCCGCGAGCCGGTGCTTGACCGCCTGGAAGGAGCCGATCGCCCGGCCGAACTGCTCCCGCCTGCCCACGTGTTCGACAGTGCGTTCCAGTACGCGGTCGGCGGCGCCCACGGCCTCCACCGCGAGGACGGCGGCGGCGGCGTCCCCGACGGCGGCCAGCGCCCCGGGCACGTCGGCGTGGTCGTCGCCCAGCAATGCGGCCTCGACGTCGCGGAGTTCGAGTCGGGCCTGCGGCCGGGTCGCGTCCAGGGAGGTCTGCCGCGTGCGCACGAGCCCGTCGGCGTCGTCCCGCACCAGGAACAGCAGCGTCCGTGACCGCGCGAACCCGCCGGTGTGCGCGGCGACCAGCAGCAGCCCGGCACTGTGCCCGTCGAGCACCTGAGCCGCCTGCCCGTAGAGCCGCCACACTCCGTCCGCCCGGCGTGCCTGGACGCCCCCGGCGCGGCCGCCGCCGGCCCAGCCGCCATGGTTGTCGCCGGCCAGGGCGAGGGCCGTGGCCAGTCCCGTTCCGGGGACGGCGAGGGCGGC
>NZ_JBSFZS010000083.1:0-36200 GCF_053600395.1 Streptomyces sp. NPDC005070
GGGACGGATCACCGTCCCGCACCCCACGCGTATGTGGGCCTGCGCACACTGTCCCTCCGCAGGTCAACAGCCAGTTGACGGCCGTTCTCACCCCGTGGTGGACTGCCGGAGCCAAGTACGGCGGCATGAGAGGAAGCCGGTGCGAATCCGGCGCGGTCCCGCCACTGTCATCGGGGAAGAAACTCCCCGGGAGCCAGGAACTCTCACCGCCGGTCTCGTCGAACCAGGGCGTGGACACCCTGAGTGAGGACATATCGCCATGCGCGGCTGCCCGTTGCCCGTTTCGCTGAGTACGAGGGTTCCGCTCCACCCCACGGCCGGCTGACCCCGTGCGTGCCGATCGCGTCTTCGCGTACGGCGCCGCCGCCGGCCTTCTCGGCGACCTGCTGCTCGGCGATCCCCGCCGAGGGCATCCGGTCGCCGCTTTCGGGCGGGCCGCCGCGACCGTCGAACGGACACTGTGGCGGGACCACCGCGGGTGGGGCGCGCTGCACACCGCCGTCTGCGTCGGCGGCGCCACCGGACTGGCCGCGCTCGCGAGCCGTACCGTACGCCGCTCGACTACCGCCTCCGTGGCGCTGACCGCCGCCGCCACCTGGGCCGTCGTCGGGGGAACCTCCCTCGGCCGCGAGGCACGGGCGATCGGCGGCGCGCTCGCGGCCGGTGACCTCGACGTGGCCCGGGAACGGCTGCCACATCTGTGCGGACGCGACCCGCAGGCGCTGGACGCCGACGGCGTCGCGCGCGCGGTCGTCGAGTCCGTCGCCGAGAACACCTCCGACGCCGTCGTGGGCGCTCTGGTCTGGGGCGCCGTCGGCGGTGTGCCCGGACTCGTCGCCTTCCGCGCGGTGAACACGCTCGACGCCATGGTCGGACACAGGTCCCCCCGCCACCGGCGCTACGGCTGGGCCTCCGCCCGGCTCGACGACCTGGCCGGCTGGCCGGGAGCCCGGCTGACCGCCGTCCTCGCGGCCGTGGCCGGACCCGATCCGCGCGGTGCCCTGCGGGCCTGGCGCACGGACGCCCGCAAGCATCCGAGCCCCAACGCCGGGCCCGTGGAGGCCTCGTTCGCGGGCGCGCTCGGGGTGCGGCTCGGCGGCACCCTCTCCTACGGCGGACGGGTCGAGCACCGGCCCGTGCTCAACGGCCCGGGGCGTGCCGTCCACGTCCACGACATCGAACGGGCCGTACGGCTCTCCCGGCGCGTCGGCTGGCTCGCGCTCGGCGTGAGCGCCGCCGGCCGGATTCTGCTCACCGGAGCCGGACGGGTTCCGTCCACCAGGAAGGGGCGCACCGCATGAGCGGCGGGCTGCTGATCGCCGGGACCACCTCCGACGCGGGCAAGAGCGTCGTGACCGCCGGGATCTGCCGGTGGCTGGCGCGCCAGGGCGTCAAGGTCGCGCCCTTCAAGGCGCAGAACATGTCCCTGAACTCGTTCGTGACGCGCGAGGGCGCCGAGATCGGGCGGGCGCAGGCCATGCAGGCGCAGGCCGCCCGCGTGGAGCCGACCGCGCTGATGAATCCCGTGCTGCTCAAGCCGGGCAGCGACCGCAGCAGCCAGGTCGTCCTGATGGGAAAGCCGGTGGGCGAGATGAGCGCCCGCGGGTTCTTCGGGACCACCGGGTCCGGGACGACCGGGTCCGTGACGGACCCCTCGTCAGGTGCCGGGCCGACCGGGGAACGGCTGCGCGGGGGGCGCCAGGAAGCACTCCTCGCCACCGTCCTCGACTGTCTGGCGCAGTTGCGGGGCACGTATGACGCGGTGATCTGTGAAGGGGCCGGCAGCCCGGCCGAGATCAATCTGCGGCGCACCGACATCGTGAACATGGGGGTGGCGCGGAACGCGGGGCTCCCCGTGCTCGTCGTCGGCGACATCGACCGGGGCGGCGTGTTCGCCTCGTTCTTCGGGACGGTCGCCCTGCTGTCGCCCGAGGACCAGGCGCTCGTCGCCGGGTTCCTCGTCAACAAGTTCCGCGGTGACGTGAGTCTGCTGGAGCCCGGCCTCGACATGCTGCACGGCCTCACCGGGCGGCGCTCGTACGGCGTCCTGCCGTTCCAGCACGGTCTGGGCATCGACGAGGAGGACGGACTGCGGGTCTCGCTGCGCGGGGCCGTCCGCGAGTCGGCGGTCTCCTCCCCCGTCGGCGAGGACATCCTGCGGGTCGCCGTCTGCGCGATCCCGCTGATGTCCAACTTCACCGACGTGGACGCGCTGGCCGCCGAACCGGGTGTCGTCGTGCGGTTCGTGGACCGGGCCGAGGAGCTCGCCGACGCGGACCTGGTCGTCGTCCCCGGAACCCGGGGCACGGTCAACGCGCTCCGCTGGCTGCGCGAGCGCGGCCTCGCGGACGCCATCACGCGCCGGGCCACCGAGGGGCGGCCCGTCCTCGGCGTCTGCGGCGGCTTCCAGCTTCTCGGCGAGCACATCGAGGACGAGGTCGAGTCCCGCGCCGGCCGGGTCGAGGGGCTCGGACTCCTCCCCGTACGCGTGCGGTTCGCGCGGGAGAAGACGCTGGCACGTCCGGTCGGCGAGGCCCTCGGCGAGCATGTCGAGGGGTACGAGATCCATCACGGCGTCGCCGAGGTCACCGGGGGCACCCCCTTCCTGGACGGCTGCCGGGTCGGCTCCGTCTGGGGCACGCACTGGCACGGCTCCCTGGAGTCGGACGGTTTCCGGCGGGCCTTCCTGCGCGAGGTGGCCGCCGCCGCGGGCCGCCGCTTCGTGCCGGCCCCCGACACGTCGTTCGCGGCGCTGCGCGAGGAGCAGCTCGACCGGCTCGGCGACCTGATCGAGGAACACGCGGACACGGACGCGCTGTGGCGGCTCATCGAGTCCGGCGCTCCGCAAGGACTGCCCTTCATTCCACCGGGAGCACCCGCATGAGCACAGTGTTGTTGTTGTTGTCGACCGCCGACACGGATCTGCTGGCGGCCCGCGCCAGTGGCGCCTCCTTCCGGATCGGCAACCCGACCCGGGTGGACGTCACCGGCGAACTCCCCGCGCTCGTCGAGGGCGCGGACCTGGCCGTCGTGCGCCTGCTCGGCGGCAAGCGGGCCTGGGAGGACGGGCTGGCCTTCCTGAAGGCGTCCGGGATCCCGACCGTGCTGCTGGGCGGCGAGTCCGTCCCGGACGCGGAGCTGATGGCCGAGTCGTCGGTGCCCGCGGGCGTCGTCGCGGAGGCGCTGCGCTATCTCGTCGAGGGCGGTCCGGCCAACCTCGGCGAGCTGGCCCGGTTCCTCTCCGACACCGTGCTGCTGACGGGCGAGGGCTTCGAGGAGCCGCACAGGACCGCCGAGTTCGGCGTCCACGGCGAGCGCGCGTTCGTCGAGGGCCGGCCGACGGTCGGCGTGCTGTTCTACCGGGCGCACGAACTGTCCGGGAACACCGCCTTCGTGGACACGCTGTGCGAGGCGATCGAGGCGCGCGGCGCCAACGCCCTTGCCGTGTACTGCGGTTCGCTGCGCGGAGCCGACCCGGGCCTGTACGAGATCCTCGGCCGGGCCGACGCGCTCGTGGCCACCGTCCTCGCGGCGGGCGGCACCCACGCCTCGCAGGCGTCCGCGGGCGGCGACGAGGAGGCCTGGGACATCGGGGCGCTCGCCGAACTCGACATCCCGGTGCTCCAGGGCCTCTGCCTGACCTCGTCGAAGAGCGCCTGGGACGCCTCGGACGCGGCCCTGTCCCCCATGGACGCGGCGATGCAGGTCGCGATCCCGGAGTTCGACGGCCGTCTGATCACCGTGCCGTTCTCGTTCAAGGAGCAGGGTCCCGACGACGTCCCGGTGTACGTCGCCGATCCCGAGCGGGCCGCGCGGGTCGCCGGAATCGCCCTGCGGCACGCGCAGTTGAAGCACAAGCCGAACAACGAGAAGAAGCTCGGGATCGTCTTCACCGCCTACCCGACCAAGCACTCACGGGTCGGCAACGCGGTCGGCCTCGACACTCCCGCCTCCGCGGTCCGGGTCCTCGACGCGCTCCGGGACGCCGGCTACGCCCTCACCGAATACCCCGACAACGGCGACGAGTTGATCCACCGGCTGATCGCCGCCGGCGGTCACGACGTGGAGTGGCTGACCGAGGAGCAGCTCGCCGCCGCCCCCGCGCGGGTGCCGCTCGCCGACTACCGGGCCTGGTTCGACACGCTCGACCCGGCGCTGCGCGAAGGCATGCTGGAGGCCTGGGGCGAACCCCCGGGCTCCCTGTACGTCGACGGCGACGACATCGTCCTCGCCTGCCTGGAGTTCGGGAACGTCGTCGTGATGATCCAGCCGCCGCGCGGCTTCGGCGAGAACCCGATCGCGATCTACCACGACCCCGACATGCCGCCGTCGCACCACTACATGGCCGCCTACCGCTGGCTGGAGAACAGTTTCGGGGCGGACGCGGTCGTGCACATGGGCAAGCACGGCACGATGGAGTGGCTGCCGGGCAAGGGGCTCGGGCTCAGCGGCGGCTGCGCGCCCGACGCCGTCCTCGGCGAACTCCCCCTCGTCTACCCGTTCATCGTCAACGACCCCGGTGAGGGCACGCAGGCCAAGCGCCGCGGGCACGCCACCGTGGTCGACCACCTCGTGCCGCCGATGGCCCGCGCCGACACCTACGGCGACCTCGCGAAGCTGGAACAGCTCCTCGACGAGTACGCGCTGGTCTCCGACCTGGACCCGACGAAGGCCCCGGCGGTCCGGGCGCAGATCTGGACGCTCGTGAAGGCCGCCGAGCTGCATCACGATCTGCACGTCGACGACCAGCCGGACGACGGCGACTTCGACGCGTTCGTGATGCACATCGACGGCTATCTGTGCGAGATCAAGGACGTGCAGATCCGCGACGGTCTGCACATCCTGGGCGGCGGTCCGGAGGCCGAGCCGCGGGTGAACCTCGTGCTGGCCGTGCTGCGCGCCTCGCAGGTGTGGGGTGGCACGGCGAACGCGCTGCCCGGTCTGCGCGCCGCCCTCGCCGAGCATTTCGGCCTGGTGGAGAAGGAGTTGCTCGCCGAACCGGGCGCGCCGGTCAAGGCGCCCGTCGAGCTGACGGACCTCGTGGAGGGTCCGGCCCGTACGGCGGCCGACGCGATCGACCTGCTGGAGCAGCTCTGCCGCCGGGCGGCGCTCGGCATGGAGGAGCGGGGCTGGGACCCGGCCGCCGTGCCCGCGCTCGTGCGGGACGTCCTCGGCACCGAACTCCCCGACGCCGTCGCGGTGCTGGAGTTCGCCTGCCGCGAGGTCGTACCGCGGCTGGCCCGCACGACGGACGAGATCGGACACATCCTCAAGGCCCTGAACGGCGGTTACATCCCGGCGGGACCGTCGGGCTCACCGACCCGCGGGCTCGTCAACGTCCTGCCGACCGGCCGCAACTTCTACTCGGTCGACCCCAAGGCGATTCCCTCCAGGCTCAGTTGGGAGGTCGGCCAGTCCCTCGCGGACTCGCTCGTGCAGCGCTATCTCCAGGACACCGGCGACTACCCGACATCGGTCGGGCTGACGGTGTGGGGCACGTCGGCCATGCGCACCCAGGGCGACGACATCGCGGAGATCCTCGCGCTGCTCGGCTGCCGCCCTGTCTGGGACGACGCCTCGCGGCGGGTCACCGGCTTCGAGATCGTCCCGCTCGACGAGCTCGGCCGCCCGCGCATCGACGTCACGGTCCGTATCTCCGGCTTCTTCCGGGACGCGTTCCCGCACGTGGTCGGGCTCCTGGACGACGCCGTACGGGCGGTCGCCGAGCTGGACGAGCCCGTCGACCGGAACTTCGTGCGCAAGCACGCCGACGAGGACACCGCCGAGCACGGCGACCGGCGGCGCGCGACCGCCCGTATCTTCGGCTCCAAGCCGGGCGCGTACGGCGCCGGGCTGCTGCCGCTGATCGACGCCCGCAACTGGCGCTCGGACGCCGACCTCGCCGAGGTGTACGCCGTCTGGGGCGGCTACGCCTACGGACGCGGGCTCGACGGGCGGGCCGCACGCGGGGACATGGAGACGGCTTTCCGGCGGATCGCGGTGGCGGCGAAGAACGTCGACACCCGTGAGCACGACCTCGTCGACGCCGACGACTACTTCCAGTACCACGGCGGCATGGTCGCGATGGTCCGCCACCTCACCGGGGCCTCCCCCGAGGCGTACGTCGGCGACTCGGCCGTCCCCGACCAGGTCAGGACCCGCACGCTGGGCGAGGAGACGCACCGGGTCTTCCGGGCCCGGGTGGTCAACCCGCGCTGGATGGCCGCGATGCGCCGGCACGGCTACAAGGGCGCCTTCGAGATGGCGGCGACCGTGGACTACCTGTTCGGCTACGACGCCACGGCCGGGGTCGTGGACGACTGGATGTACGAGAAGCTCAGCGCGGAGTACGTCTTCGACGCGGAGAACCGGGACTTCATGAAGAAGTCCAACCCCTGGGCGCTGCGCGGGATCACCGAACGGCTGCTGGAGGCCGCCGACCGGGGGCTGTGGGCCGAGCCGGACGCGGACACGCTGGAGCGGCTGCGCGCCACCTATCTGGAGCTCGAAGGCGACTTGGAGGGCGACGACCAGTGAGTACCCCGTTTCCGTTCACGGCGGTGGTCGGCCAGGACGACCTGCGGCTCGCGCTGCTGCTGAACGCCGTGTCGCCCGCCGTGGGCGGTGTGCTGGTGCGCGGCGAGAAGGGCACCGCCAAGTCGACCGCGGTACGCGCCCTTTCGGCGTTGCTGCCGGAGGTGGCGGTCGTGCCCGGCTGCCGGTTCTCCTGCGATCCGGCCGCCGCCGACCCCGCGTGCCCGGACGGCCCGCACGAGGCGCGCGAGGCGGGGACCGGCGCGCAACGCCCAGCCCGGATGGTCGAGTTGCCCGTCGGTGCCTCCGAGGACCGGCTGGTCGGCGCCCTGGACATCGAACGGGCGCTCGCGGAGGGCGTGAAGGCCTTCGAGCCGGGGCTGCTGGCCGACGCCCACCGCGGGATCCTGTACGTCGACGAGGTCAACCTTCTCCACGACCATCTGGTCGACCTGCTGCTGGACGCGGCCGCGATGGGCGCCTCGTACGTGGAACGCGAGGGTGTCTCCGTACGGCATGCCGCGCGGTTCCTGCTCGTCGGGACCATGAACCCCGAAGAGGGCGAGCTGCGGCCGCAGTTGCTCGACCGGTTCGGGCTGACCGTCGAGGTGGCCGCCTCGCGCGAGCCCGATCAGCGGGTCGAGGTCGTGCGGCGCAGGCTCGCCCACGACGACGACCCGGCCGGTTTCGCCGCGCGCTGGGCCGACGAGGAGGCCGCCGTGCGGGCGCGGATCGTGGCGGCCCGCGCGCTGCTGCCCTCCGTGCGTCTCGGGGACGGGCCGCTGCGGCAGATCGCGGCGACCTGCGCCGCCTTCGAGGTGGACGGCATGCGCGCCGACATCGTGATGGCCAGGACCGCGACCGCGCTCGCCGCGTGGGCGGGACGGACCGAGGTGATCGCCGAGGACGTACGGCAGGCGGCGCTGCTCGCGCTGCCGCACCGGCGGCGCCGCAACCCCTTCGACGCGCCCGGCCTCGACGAGGACAAGCTCGACGAGACGCTGGAGGAGTTCGGCGGCTCGGACGAGGACTCCTCCGGCGAGGGTCCCTCCGAAGACGACCCGGACCCGGACCCGGATCCGGACGGGCCGGGCGGGGGCGGGCAGCCTCCTCAGGACGGTCCGGACGACGGTTCCCCCGCCGGTGACGTCCCGGCTCAGGGCGAGCCCTCGGACGACGGGAAGGCACCGGCCGGGCAGGGCGGCGAGCAGTCGCCCGTACGGGCCGCCGAGCCCTTTCGCACGAAGACGCTGAGCGTGCCGGGGCTCGGCGAGGGCGCGGTCGGGCGGCGCTCGCGGGCGCGGACCGAGCACGGCCGCACGACCGGGGCGCGGCGGCCCCGGGGAACGCTCACCAAGCTGCACCTGGCGGCGACCGTCCAGGCGGCGGCCCCGCATCAGCGGGCGCGCGGGCGGTCGGGCCGCGGTCTGGTCGTACGGCGGGACGATCTGCGGCAGGCGACGCGGGAGGGCCGCGAGGGCAACCTCGTGCTGTTCGTCGTGGACGCCTCCGGGTCGATGGCGGCGCGGCAGCGGATGGGCGCGGTCAAGGGCGCGGTGCTGTCGCTGCTGCTCGACGCCTACCAGCGGCGGGACAAGGTGGGCCTGGTGACCTTCCGCGGGTCGGCCGCGGAGCTCGCGCTGCCGCCGACGTCCTCGGTGGAAGCGGCCGCGGCCCGGCTGGAGTCGCTGCCGACGGGCGGCCGCACTCCGCTCGCGGCCGGGCTGCTGAGGGCCCACGAGGTGCTGCGGGTGGAACGGCTGCGGGACCCGGCACGCCGGGCACTCGTCGTGGTGGTGACGGACGGACGCGCCACGGGCGGGCCGGAGCCGGTGGCGCTGGCCGGGCGCGCGGCACGGCTGTTCGCGGCCGAACAGGTCGCCTCGGTGGTCGTGGACTGCGAGAGCGGACCGGTCAGGCTCGCTCTCGCGGGCCGGCTCGCGGGCGAACTGGGCGGAACCGCGGTGACGTTGGACGAGCTGCGGGCCGATTCCATCGCCGGTCTCGTCCGGGATGTACAGGGTGCGCAGGGGACTTCGAGGAGGGCCGCGTAGTGCCGCAGGGACAGCCGAGTGCCGTACCGGACGACGGCCTGACGACCCGTCAGCGTCGTAACCGGCCGCTGGTCGTCGTGCACACGGGGATCGGCAAGGGCAAGTCGACGGCCGCGTTCGGGCTCGCGCTGCGCGCCTGGAACCAGGGGTGGCCCATCGGGGTGTTCCAGTTCGTCAAGTCGGCGAAGTGGAAGGTCGGCGAGGAGAACGCGCTGCGCGTGCTCGGGGCCTCCGGCGAGGGCGGGACCGTCGACTGGCACAAGATGGGCGAGGGCTGGTCCTGGGTCCAGCGCGACGCGCAGATGGACAACGAGGAGAAGGCCCGCGAGGGCTGGGAGCAGGTCAAGCGCGACCTGGCCGCCGAGACGTACACGCTGTACGTGCTCGACGAGTTCGCGTACCCGATGCACTGGGGATGGATCGACACCGACGAGGTCGTGGCGGTGCTGCGGGACCGTCCCGGCACCCAGCACGTCGTGATCACCGGGCGCAACGCCCCGGAGAAGCTGGTCGAGCTGGCCGATCTCGTGACCGACATGTCCAAGGTCAAGCATCCGATGGACGCCGGCCAGAAGGGCCAGAGGGGCATCGAGTGGTGACGTCCGTTCCCCGGCTGGTGGTCGCCGCGCCCTCCTCGGGCAGCGGCAAGACCACCGTCGCCACGGGGCTGATGGCGGCCTTCGCCGCGCGGGGGCTCGCCGTGTCCCCGCACAAGGTGGGGCCCGACTACATCGACCCCGGCTATCACGCGCTCGCCACGGGACGCGTGGGACGCAATCTCGACGCGTATCTGTGCGGCACCGAGCTGATCGGCCCGCTGTTCGCCCACGGGGCGCGCGGCTGTGATCTCGCGGTCGTCGAGGGCGTGATGGGGCTGTACGACGGGGCCGCGGGCGAGGGAGAGCTCGCGTCCACGGCGCAGGTCGCGAAGCTCCTGCGGGCGCCGGTGGTGCTGGTCGTGGACGCGTCCTCGCAGGCGCGGTCCGTGGCCGCGCTGGTGCACGGGTTCGCCTCCTGGGACCCCGAGGTGCGGATCGGGGGCGTCATCCTCAACAAGGTGGGGTCCGACCGGCACGAGGCCATGCTCCGGGAGGCGCTGGACGCGTCCGGGGTGCCGGTGCTGGGCGTGCTGCGGCGGGCGCCACAGGTGGACACGCCGTCGCGGCACCTCGGTCTCGTACCGGTCGCCGAGCGGCGGGCGGAGGCCGTCGCGGCCGTCGCGGCGATGGCGGCTCAGGTCGCCGAAGGGTGCGACCTGGCCGCGCTGACCGCGCTGGCGCGCGGTGCCGGTACGGTGCCGGGCGCGGCCTGGGACGCCGCCGAGGCCGTCGAGTCGCCCACCCACGAGCACTCGGCCGGTCGGCGGGCGCCCGTGGTGGCGGTCGCCGGCGGGGAGGCGTTCACCTTCTCCTATGCCGAGCACACCGAGCTTCTCGCCTCGGCCGGTGCCGAGGTCGTCCCCTTCGATCCGCTCCGCGACGAGCACCTGCCGGACGGGACCCGGGGTCTGGTCATCGGCGGCGGCTTCCCCGAGGTGTACGCGGCCGAACTGTCCGCCAACGAACCGCTGCGCAAGGCGGTCGCGGCCCTCGCGGAGTCGGGCGCCCCCGTGGCCGCCGAGTGCGCAGGGCTGCTCTATCTGTGCCGGGAACTGGACGGACGGCCGATGTGCGGGGTGCTCGACGCGACCGCCCGGATGAGTGAGCGGCTCACCCTCGGCTACCGGGACGCCGTGGCCCTCGGCGACAGCGTGCTCGCCGCGGCCGGCACCCGGATGCGCGGTCACGAGTTCCACCGCACGGTCGTGGAGCCCGGCGCCGGGGCGGCTCCCGCCTGGGGGGTGCGCGCCCCCGAGCGGCGCGTCGAAGGTTTCGTGCAGCGAGGCGTGCACGCGAGTTATCTCCACACGCACTGGGCGTCCGAGCCCGGTGTGGCCCGTAGGTTCGTCGAGAGGTGCCTGACGTCATGAGCAGCAAGCTGATCGGGGTCGGGGTCGGCCCCGGCGACCCGGAGCTGGTGACCGTCAAGGGCGTCAACGCCCTGCGCGCCGCGGACGTGGTCGTCGTACCCGTGATGGCAGCGTCGAACGGGGAGGACGGTGGCGAGCGGGGGCGGGCCGAGGCAACCGTGCTGCACTACGTGCCCGTCGAGAAGGTCGTCCGGGTGGTGTTCGCGCTCAACGAGCGGAGCGACCGGGGGCGGCGCGAGGCCGCCTGGGACGCCGCGGGCGAGCGGGTCGCGGGACTCCTCGGCCGGCACGGCACGGTCGCCTTCGCCACCATCGGCGACCCGAACGTGTACTCGACGTTCACCTATCTCGCCCACACGATCGGGGAGCTCGTGCCGGGCACGGTCGTGGAGACCGTGCCCGGCATCACCGCCATGCAGGACCTCGCCGCGCGGTCGGGGGCCGTTCTCACCGAGGGGACCGAGCCGCTCACGCTCGTCCCGGTGACCGCGGGCGCGGCCGTGCTCAAGGACGCGCTGAACGGGCCCGGCACGGTGGTCGCCTACAAGTTCGGGCGGCAGGCCGCCGAGGTGGCCGAGGCGCTGCGGGACAGCGGGCGGATCGACGACGCCGTCTGGGGGTCGGCCCTCGGCCTTGAGGACGAGTCGATCCGCCCCGCGGCCGAGCTCGACGGCGACCCGCTGCCATACCTCTCGACGCTCATCGCGCCCGCGCGCCGCGACGGGACCCGCGGCGGAAAGCTGTGACCCGCACCCACCCCGCACGCTCGGCGGCCCCCGCGCCCGCGGGGCTGCCGCCGCACCCGGCGGACCGTGCGGGCTCAGCCCGCGAGGCCCACCACCAGCCAGATGAAGGCCACGCCCGCGAAGGTGAACAGCAGGGTCGAGCGGGCGGGATGCTCGTGATGTGCCTCCGGGAGGATCTCGGCGGCGGCGAGGTAGAGGAGTACACCGCCGAAGAGTCCGAGGTAGCCGCCGAGCAGCCGCTCCGGGATGGTGAAGAAGAGCGTCGAGGCGGCGCCGATCATCGGGGCCGCCGCGTCCGCGTACAGCATGAACAGCGCCTTGCGGCGGGCGTTCCCGTACAGGCTCGTGATCGTGTACGTGTTGAAGCCGTCCGCGAAGTCATGGGCGATCACCGCGAGGGACACCGCCAGCCCCATCCCCCCGCCGACCTGGAAGGCGGCGCCGATCGCGACGCCGTCCATCGCGCTGTGGCCGACCATGGCGGCGGCCGCCGTGAGGCCCACCTCGGGGGCGCGTCCCCCGTTCTCCGCGCCCCCGTGCGCGGCCTGGCGGTGGGCGAGGAGCCGTTCGACCATATGGGCCAGCAGGAAGCCGCCCACGAAGAGGAGCAGCGCGGCCGGTACACCGAACACCTCGGTGCCCGCCGCGGCCAGTGCCTCCGGCAGCAGATCGAGGCCGACCACGCCGAGCATCAGGCCACCGGCCAGGCCGAGCACCAGATGACGGCGGTCGGTCACCCGCTGCGCGGTCCAGCCGCCGACCAGCGTCATCAGGAACGCGCCGAGCGCGACGAGAACCGCCATACGCCCTTGCTATCCGATACACCCCCGTGCGCGCACATCGGGCGGCGGCCCCGGGCCCGCCGAAGCGCTCACGGCACCCCTGATGTGCAGCACCCCTGATGTCTCGTAGGACTCGTAGGAGAGGACCGATTCCCATGGCCGATGCCCCCACCGGCAAAGTGACCTTCGTCGGTGCCGGCCCCGGCGCCGCCGACCTGCTGACCTTCCGCGCCGCGCGCGCCATCGCCGAGGCCGATGTCGTGATCTGGGCGGCCAGCCTGGTGCAGGCCGAGGTCCTCGGCCACGCGCGCGAGGGCGCCGAGATCCTCGACTCGGCGACGATGTCGCTGGAGGACGTCGTCGCCGTCTACGAGCGGGCCCGTGCCGAGGGCCTGCGGGTGGCGCGGATCCACTCCGGCGACCCGGCCCTGTGGGGCGGCACGCAGGAGCAGGTCGACCGGTGCGCCGAGCTCGGTGTCGAGACCGAGATCGTGCCGGGCGTCTCGTCCTTCTCCGCGGTGGCCGCGATCGCGCAGCGCGAGCTGACGATCCCCGAGGTCGCCCAGTCCGTGATCCTCACCCGGCTCGGCGGCGGCAAGACGCCGATGCCTCCCGGCGAGGACGTACGGGAGTTCGCGAGGCACGGCACGACGATGGCGCTGTTCCTGTCGGCGGCGCGCAGCGGACAGCTCGTGCGCGAGCTGCTGGAGGGCGGCTATCCGACGACCACACCCGTCGTGGTCGCCTACCAGGCGACCTGGCCGGAGGAGCTGATCGTGAAGTGCACGATCGGCACGCTGGAGGAGACCGTCAAGGAGCACAAGCTCTGGAAGCACACGCTCTTCCTGGTCGGCCCGGCCCTCGACGCGAGCGGCACCCGATCGCACCTCTACCACCCCGGTCATTTCCACGGCTTCCGCAAGGCCGACCCGCAGGCGCGCGCCGAGCTGCGCGCCGCCCGCCGCAGCGGTGCGGGCAGTGCGCAGGGCCCCGCGTCGTGAGTGTGATCACCGTCGTCGGTACGGGCACGGGGGCGCCATCGGCCCCGGACGCCGGGGCCGCGCTCTCCGGGGCGGGGCTGGTCGTGGGTGCCGGTCGCCATCTCGCGGCGGCCCGGCTGCCGGAGCGGGCGGAGCGGGTGGTGCTCGGACCGCTGGCGCCGGCCCTGGACCGCATCGAGCGGTACACGGACGCCGGGGCGCCGGCGGGCCCGGTCGTGGTGCTCGCGTCGGGCGACCCCGGGTTCTTCGGGATCGTACGGGCGCTCGCGGAGCGGTTCGGGAACGCGCGGCTGGACGTCCGGCCCGGAGTCTCGTCCGTGGCGACCGCCTTCGCCCGGCTCGGCCTTCCCTGGGACGACGCCGTGGTGGTCAGCGCGCACGGGCGTGATCTGCGGACGGCCGTCCAGATCTGCCGGTCGCGGCCCAAGGTGGCGGTGCTGACCGCTCCCGGGTCCGGACCCGCCGAGCTGGGTGCCGCCCTCGCCGGCGCGGACGCCGAGCGCGTCCTGGTGGTGGCGCGGGCCCTCGGCGACCCGGAACACGAGGACGTCGAGCGGGTCACGCCCGCCGAGGCCGCCGCCCGCGACTGGGGTCCGGCGGTCAGTGTCGTGCTGTGCCTGGACGCGTCGCGGTCCCTGGCTCCCGTCCGGACCGTCGCCGGGCCGCCGGCCGGTCCCGGCCGATGGGCCCTGGACGAGAGCGAGTTCGCCCACCGCGACTCGATGATCACCAAGTTCGAGGTACGGGCGCTGGCGCTGGCCCGGATCGGACCGAGGCTCGGCGACCTGGTCTGGGACATCGGCGCGGGCTCGGGCTCCGTCGCCGTGGAGTGCGCGCGGTTCGGCGCCGCGGTGACCGCGGTCGAGAAGACCCCGGACGGCTGCGAGCGCGTGCGCGCCAACGCGGCGGCGCACGGCGTGGACGTACGGGTCGTGCGGGGGTCCGCGCCCGCCGTGCTGTCCGGCCTGGACGAGCCGCACGATCCGGACGCCGTCTTCATCGGCGGCGGCGGACGCGAACTGCCCGGGATCGTCACGGAGTGCGCCCGCCGCGCCCGGCGTGCCGTCGTCGTCGCGATGGCCTCGCTCGACCGGGTGGCGGCCGCCCGTGACGCGCTCACCTCCGCCGGATTCACCTGCGACGGCGTCCTGTTGCAGTCCTCGCGGCTCGCCCCGCTGCCGGGCGGGGTCTCCCGGCTCGCGGCGGCCAATCCCGTCTTCGTGCTGTGGGGCGTCCGGCCTCCGGCCCGTACCGAAGGAGTTCCCCAGTGATCGGCCTGATTTCCGCGACGGCGGCGGGCGCGGCGGCCCGTGACCGGCTCGCCGCGGCCTGGTCCACGCGTACCCGGGTGTACGACGGGCCCGTGGCGGACGCCGTACGGCGGGCCTTCGCGGAGTGCGACCAGATGGTGTGCTTCCTCGCCACGGGCGCGGTCGTACGGCTCGTCGCGCCCCTGCTCTCGGACAAGGGGGCGGACCCCGGGGTGGTGTGCGTCGACGAGGCGGGACGGTTCGCCGTGTCGCTGGTCGGCGGCCACGCGGGCGGGGCGAACGAACTCGCGCGTGAGGTGGGCGAGTTGCTCGGCGCGGAGCCGGTGGTGACGACGGCGACCGACGCGGTGGGCGTGCCCGGTCTCGACACGCTCGGTCTCCCGGTGGAAGGGGATCTCGCCGGGGTCTCGCGGGCCATGCTCGACGGCGAACCGGTCGTGCTGGAGCGGGAGTCGCCCTGGCCGCTGCCCGCACTGCCGCCGAACGTGGGCAGTCCGGCGGCGCCGGGTGCCGCCGTCGTCCGGGTGAGCGACCGGGTCCGGGAGACCGCCGCGCGCGAGGTCGTCCTGCGTCCGCCGTCTCTCGTCGTCGGTGTCGGCGCCTCCCGGGGCGCACCCGTGGAGGAGGTCCTCGGGCTCGTCCGGCACACGCTGCGCGAGGCCGGTCTCTCCGTGCGGTCGGTGGCCGGACTCGCCACCGTCGACGCCAAGTCCGAGGAGCCCGGCATCGTCGGGGCCGCCGGGCGGCTCGGGGTGCCGGTCGTCACGTACACCGCCGAGGAGCTGGCGGCGGTGGCGGTCCCGAACCCCTCCGACGCGCCGCTCGCCGCCGTGGGAACGCCGTCCGTGGCGGAGGCCGCCGCGCTGCTGGGCGGCGGCGAACTCCTCGTACCCAAGCGGAAATCGGTACGGACGGACGGGCAGCCGGCGATGGCGACCTGCGCGGTCGTGCGCCGCCCGGCGCGCGGACGCCTCGCGGTCGTCGGCCTCGGCCCCGGGGCCCGCGATCTGCTCACCCCGCGGGCGACGGCGGAACTGCGGCGGGCCGCGGTGCTCGTCGGGCTCGACCAGTACGTCGACCAGATCCGCGACCTGCTGCGGCCCGGCACGCTGATCCTGGAGTCGGGGCTCGGCGCCGAGGAGGAGCGGGCGCGCACGGCGGTCGCCGAGGCGCGCCGCGGACAGGCCGTCGCGCTGATCGGCAGCGGCGACGCGGGCGTGTACGCGATGGCCTCGCCCGCCCTGGCCGAGGCGTCCGACGACATCGACGTGGTCGGCGTGCCGGGGGTGACCGCGGCGCTCGCGGCCGGGGCGATCCTCGGCGCGCCGCTCGGCCACGACCATGTGTCGATCAGCCTGTCCGACCTGCACACGCCGTGGGAGGTCATCGAGCGCCGGGTGCGCGCGGCGGCCGAGGCCGACATCGTCGTGACCTTCTACAACCCGCGCAGCCGGGGCCGTGACTGGCAGCTCCCCCAAGCGCTCGCGCTCCTCGCGGAGCACCGGGAACCGACGACACCGGTGGGCGTGGTGCGCAACGCCTCCCGTCCGGACGAGTCGAGCCGGGTCACGACGCTGGGGTCCCTGGATCCGGCGATCGTCGACATGATGACCGTGGTGACCGTGGGCAACACGGCGACGCGCGAGATCGCCGGGCGCATGGTGACCCCGCGCGGCTACCGCTGGCAGAAGGAGGCCGAGTGAGCCGAGTGAACCAGGCCCTGCCCGGACTCCGGGCCGCGCCCGGCGCCGGGCGGGAGCCCGTCGGCGTCCCGCCGCACCCCTGTGTTCCGCGGGCCGACCCGGCCGCGAAGAAGACATCTCGGGCCGACCCGGCCCTCAGGAAGACCGCTCGGGCCGACCGGGCCTCGACAACCGCTGAGGCCCACCAGGCCTCGACAGAAGCCGCGGCCGACTCTGCCGCCAAGGAGACATCGTGACCACCCCTCCCCCCGCGCTGCTCATCGCCGGACACGGCACCCGGGACGAGGCCGGAGCCGAGGCCTTCCGTTCCTTCGTAAGGGAACTGGGCCGCCGCCATCCCGAACTGCCCGTCGCCGGCGGGTTCATCGAGCTGTCGCCGCCGCCGCTCGGCGAAGCGGTCGGCGAACTCGTCGGACAGGGCGTCCGGCGCTTCGCCGCCGTACCGCTGATGCTGGTGTCCGCCGGGCACGCCAAGGGCGACATCCCGGCGGCGCTGGCCCGCGAGAAGGAGCGGCACCCCGGGATCTCCTACACGTACGGGCGTCCGCTGGGCCCGCATCCTTCGCTGCTCGCCGTGCTGGAGCGGCGGCTGGACGAGGCCCTCGGCGACAGCGTCACGACCCCCGAGGAGCGGGCCGAGGTGACCGTGCTGCTCGTGGGCCGCGGGTCCACCGACCCGGACGCCAACGCCGAGGTGCACAAGGCGGCACGGCTGCTGTGGGAGGGCCGGGGGTACGCGGGCGTCGAGACCGCGTTCGTGTCCCTGGCCGCGCCGGACGTGCCCTCGGGCCTCGACCGCTGTGTGAAGCTGGGCGCGCGCAGGATCGTGGTCCTGCCCTACTTCCTGTTCACCGGCATCCTCCCGGACCGGGTGCGGCGGCAGACGGAGGACTGGGCCGCCGCGCACCCCGGGGTCGAGGTGGGTTCCGCCGAGGTCATCGGTCCCGAACCCGAGCTGCTCGACCTGGTCATGGAGCGCTACCGTGAGGCCGTCGCGGGCGATCTGCGGATGAACTGCGACTCCTGCGTGTACCGGATCGCGCTGCCCGGCTTCGAGGACAAGGTGGGGCTGCCCCAGCAGCCGCACTTCCACCCGGACGACGACGGCCACCATGACGGGCACGGGCACCACGACGGACACGGGCACCACCATCACGGGGGACACACGCATTCCCATGCCCACTGACCAGGCCGCCGAAGGCGGGCACGATCTGCGGCACCACGGGGACGCCGAGGTGCGCGACGACGGTTCCAAGCTGACCGATCTGGCCGTGAACGTCCGGGCGGACACCCCGCCCGCGTGGCTGCTGGACCGGATCGCCGCGTCACTGCCGTCCCTCGCGGCCTACCCGGACGGGCGGGCCGCGCGGGCGGCGGTGGCGGCGCGGCACGGACTGCCGGTGGAGCGGGTACTGCTCACGGCGGGCGCCGCCGAGGCGTTCGTGCTGCTCGCGCGTGGCCTTGAGGTGCGGGCGCCGGTCGTCGTGCATCCGCAGTTCACGGAGCCCGAGGCCGCGCTGCGGGACGCCGGCCACTCGGTGGGCCGCGTGCTGCTGCGTGAGGAGGACGGCTTCCGGCTCGATCCGGCCGCCGTCCCCGAGGACGCCGATCTCGTCGTGATCGGCAATCCGACCAATCCGACCTCGGTGCTGCACCCGGCCGGGACGGTCGCCGCGCTGGCCCGTCCCGGGCGGGTGCTGGTGGTCGACGAGGCGTTCATGGACGCGGTGCCGGGCGAGCGCGAGTCGCTGGCCGGGCGGACGGACGTACCCGGTCTCGTGGTGCTGCGCAGTCTCACGAAGACATGGGGTCTCGCGGGGCTGCGGATCGGCTACGTGCTCGGCTGCCCCGCGACGATCGCCCGGCTGGAGCGTTCCCAGCCGCTCTGGCCGGTGTCCACGCCCGCGCTCGCGGCGGCGGAGGCGTGCGTGTCCGCGCAGGCGCTCGCGGAGGCGGCGCACGCGGCACGGCGGATCGCCAAGGACCGGGACCATCTGGTCGCGGGACTGCGGGAGTTCACCTGCACCGACGGGCTGCGGGTGGTGGAGCCGGCCGAGAGCTCCTTCGTACTGATCCGGCTGCCGCGGGCCGCGGGAGTGCGCCGTGCGCTGCGCGGTCTCGGGTTCGCGGTGCGGCGCGGGGACACGTTTCCCGGGCTCGGCGACGAGTGGCTGCGGATCGCGGTACGGGACCGGGCGACGGTCAACCGGTTCCTCCAGGCCGTGGACCGGGCGATGACCGTCGCCGGGGACGGCGGCACGGGAATCGTTCCACCCCGGCAGCCCCCGCCGCCCCCAACCGGCCCGCGCCCGGAGCCGCCACGGACGTCCTCCTCGGCCTGAACGACCGGGCCCCGAGCCCCCCGTTCCCGAACCCCGAACCCCCGGGCGGGCCGCGCCCGTTCAGCGTCTCCGACGCCCGGGAGAACAGCGGGCGTCAGCCCCTGCGGCGGCGGGAGAGGGCGACCGCTCCGGCGCCCGCGGCGAGCAGGGCCGCCGCGCCGCCCGCCAGGTACGGCGTCATCGAGCCGCCCCCGGTCTCGGCGAGGCCGCCCTCCTCGCGACCGCCCTGCGGGCTCGCCTCGGCCGTCGGTTCGGCGGCGGCCTCCGAGGGACCGGCCGGGGTCGCCGAGGGACTCTCCGGCGTGGCCTCCCGAGCGGGCGCGGCCGGCGCCTCGCAGGTGGCCTTCGCCAGGGTGACCGTACCCTCGACCTCGGCCACGCCCAGCTTCAACGGGTCGACGGACACGTTCAGTTCGAGCGCGGATGCGGCGGCCGTACGGGAGGTGGTCTCGGTCCTGGAGAGGTCGAGCCGCACCTCACCGACGCCGGGGACCTTCATGTGCGTCGGGCCGCCGGTCGTCAGGGTGACCTTCTTGCCGAGAACGGTGACGGATCCCAGCAGGTTCACGGTGGCGACAGGCTTCTTGCCCGCCTCGCAGGTCGCCTTCGAGGTCACTTCCTGGACCTCGATGAGGGAGAGCAGCGGCAGCCCGGGGACGTGGACGGCGGCGTGCGCGAGACGGGTCGAACCCTCGGCCTTCTCCGCGGAGACGGTGGCCTCGGCGGTGGCGACCTCGGCGCGCAGCACGCTGAACGGACGTCCGTGGTCGACGCCGTCCAACTGGGCGGTGAGCGCGGTCTTCTCGGCACTCTGCGGTGCCTGCACCTCGTTCAGGGAGACCGCGAGCGGGACGTTCACGGTCTTCTTGAGAAGGGACACGTCGAGTCCGGTGCGGAGCACGACGGCGCTCGCGCGGCCGTGGTCACCTGTCGCGTGGGCGGAGCCCGCGCCGGCCAGCGCGGTGGGACCCGCGGCGAGGACGGTGGCGGCCGCGGTGACGGCGAGACGGCGTGCGGGCATGCGGTGGTTGATGCTGTTCAAGGGTGGGACCCCCATAGGAGAAAGCCTGGGACCCGGAAAGAATTACGCACTGAGAGTGAACAGTCAGGTACCTGACGTGAGTTCACTCCATCGTGGGGATTCCGCGCATGTCTTCGAATCCGGGGGCACAGCCGTTCCCCGCCGTCACTCGCCCAACACCCTTGGGCGAACGCGCTGGTTGACGACGGGGGAAGCGCCGGAGCGCACCCGATGGTGCCCAACGAGCACACCACCCCGGTCGTCACGCTCCGTCAACCGCGCCCGCGTCGGCCGTCCACCGCACCCGCGTCAGCCGACGATCCGCCCGTTGAGGACCACCCGTCGCGGATCCGCCAGGACCCGTACGTCGTCGCGCGGGTCCCCGCCGTAGACCACGAGGTCAGCCGGCGCCCCCTCGTCGAGTCCGGGCCGTCCGAGCCAGCGCCTGGCGCCCCAGGTGGTGGCGGAGAGCGCCTCGACGGGCGGGATGCCGGCGGTGACGAGCTCGGCGACCTCGGCCGCGACGAGGCCGTGCGCGAGGGAGCCGCCCGCGTCGGTCCCGACGTAGACGGGGATTCCGGCGTCGTACGCGGCGCGCACGGTGTCGTAGCGGCGTTCGTGCAGCCGTCGCATGTGCGCCGACCACTGGGGGTACCTGGCCTCGCCGCCGGCCGCGAGCCGCGGGAAGGTGGCGATGTTCACGAGGGTCGGGACGATGGCGACCCCGCGCTCGGCGAAGAGCGGGACGGTGTCCTCTGTGAGGCCGGTGGCGTGCTCGACGCAGTCGATGCCCGCCTCGACCAGGTCCCGGAGCGAGTCCTCGGCGAAGCAGTGCGCGGTGACCCGGGCGCCGAGCCGGTGCGCCTCGGCGATCGCCGCCTCGACGGCCTCGCGCGGCCAGCAGGCGCTCAGGTCGCCGGTGCCGCGGTCGATCCAGTCCCCCACGAGCTTGACCCAGCCGTCACCGCGCCGGGCCTCCCGGGCGACGTACGCGACCAGGTCCTCCGGCTCGATCTCGTGGGCGTAGTTGCGGATGTAGCGGCGGGTGCGGGCGATGTGCCGGCCCGCGCGGATGATCTTCGGGAGATCGTCGCGGTCGTCGATCCAGCGGGTGTCGGAGGGTGAGCCGGCGTCCCGGACGAGGAGGGTGCCTGCGTCGCGGTCGGTCAGCGCCTGCTTCTCGGAGACGTCCGCCGGGACCGGGCCGTGGGCATCGAGCCCGACGTGGCAGTGCGCGTCGACCAGGCCGGGCAGCGCCCAGCCCTCGACGGTGCGGACGTCACGGGCGCCGGCGGGGTGCTCGTACGAGATCCTGCCGCCGACGACCCACAGCTCGTCGCGGACGTCGTCGGGCCCGACGAGGACCCGCCCCTTCACGTGCAGTACCGGGTGATCGCTCATGCACGGCACCTTAGTGAGGCGGCTTCCCGTCCTCGCCCCGCCCTGTCCTGTTTCCGGCCTGCCGGTCCGGTGCCCCCTCGGGGACGTCCGCCATCGCCGGGTCGAGCAGCCGGGACAGGAAGTGCCGGGTGCGCTCGTTGGCCGGGTTGCCGATGACCCGCTCCGGGGTGCCGTCCTCGACGATGACACCGCCGTCCATGAAGACGACCCGGTCGGCGACCTCACGCGCGAAGGTCATCTCGTGGGTGACGACCATCATCGTCATGCCCTCGTCGGCGAGCATCCGCATGACGGCGAGGACGTCGCCGACGAGCTCGGGGTCGAGCGCGGAGGTCGGCTCGTCGAAGAGCATCACGTCGGGTCCCATGGCGAGCGCGCGGGCGATCGCGACGCGCTGCTGCTGGCCTCCGGAGAGGGAGGCCGGATAGGCGTCGGCCTTCTCCGCGAGCCCCACCCGGGCGAGGTTCTCGGCGGCCGTCCGGGCCGCCTCCGCCTTGTCCCGGCCGAGCACCCGGCGCTGCGGCAGCGTGAGGTTCCCGGTCACCGACAGATGGGGGAAGAGGTTGAACTGCTGGAACACCATGCCGATACGGCGGCGTACGGCGTCGATGTCGACGTCGGGGTCCGTGACCTCCGTACCGCCCACGAACACCTGGCCCTTGGTGGGTTCCTCCAGGAGGTTCACACAGCGCAGCAGCGTCGACTTGCCGGAGCCGGACGGGCCGATCACACAGACGACCTCGCCCTGGCCGATCTCCAGGTCGATCCCGCGCAGCACCTCGTTGTCGCCGAAGGACTTGTGCAGGTCCTTCACCTGGATCTCGGGTGTGCTCACTTGGTGGCCTCCTTCTGCTGCGCCTCAAGGCGTCGCGCGACGAAGCCGAGCGGGATCGTGACGAGCAGGTAGCACAGACCCGCGACCAGGATCGGCGTGGAGTTGGCGGTCGTGCTGGCCAGGTCGCGGCCGTACTTGGACAGTTCGCGCTCCTCCAGGGTGACACCCAGGAACAGCACCAGCGAGGAGTCCTTGAACAGGGTCACGAGTTCGTTGGTGAGCGGCGGGACGATGATCCGGAACGCCTGCGGGACGACGATCGAGACCATCGCCCGCGCGTGCGAGAAGCCCAGCGAACGGGCCGCCTCCATCTGCCCCTTGGGCACGGCCTGGATGCCCGCCCGGAAGGTCTCGGCCATGTACGCGGCCCCCACCAGACCGAGGGCGAGGGCGACCTTTCCGTACGTTCCGCCGATGATCTCCGTGCCCGGGAACGCGAGCGGTACCGCGACGCCCACGAAGATGAAGATCATCAAGGCGGGCAGACCGCGGAAGACCTCGATGTAGATTCCGGCGAACCAGCGGTAGGGACCCACCGAGGACAGGCGCATCAGGGCGATGACGATGCCCAGCACGAGACCGACGGCGAAGCCGGACGTCGTGTAGAGGACGGTGTTCTTCAGCGCCAGCGTGATGACGTCCGGGAACATCTGCTTGACCAGGTCCCACTGGAAGAACTGGTTCTGCAGACGGCCCCAGTCCGCCGTGACCGCGAAGGCGATCACGACGGCGACGAAGACCACGTACTGCACACCGCGGGAGATCTGGCGCTTCTGGCGCCGGCTCAGGCCGGACCTGCGGGGCTGGAGGGGCGTGTCGGCACCACTCATGAGGCGGACGGGGAGGCGGAGGCCGCGGCCGCGTCGTACGGGCCGATCCACTTCTCGTAGAGCTTCTTGTACGTGCCGTCGGCCTTGGCGTCCGCGATGGCCTTGTTGATGGCGGTGAGGAGCTTGGTGTTGCCCTTCTTCACGGTGAAGCCGTACTGCTCACCGGTGTTGAGGTTGTCGACCACCTTGAAGGCGTCGGCGTTGGCCTTGTCCTTCAGCCAGCCCTGGACGACCGGGTAGTCGATGACGACGGCCTGTACCTGACCGCTGCGCAGTCCGCTGAGGACCGCGTCGGAGGACTCGAACGAGACCGGGTCGAAGCCCTGCTGCTTCGCGTAGTCCTCGCCGGTGGTCTGCGCCTGGGCGCCGAGCTTCGCGCCCTTCGCCTTGACGTCGGCCAGCGAGGTGATGCCGCTCTTCTTGTCGACCAGCACGCCCTGGGTGGCGTTGAAGTACGGGTCGGAGAAGTCGACGTTCTTCTTGCGCTCCTCGGTGATCGTCATACCGGCCGCGGCGAGGTCACACTGCTCGGAGTTGAGGAAGGCGCCCGTCTTGAAGTTCTCGAAGGGGGTGTCGACGATCGCCTGCTTCACGCCCAGGTCCGCGGCGACGAGGTCGATCAGCGACACGTCGAAGCCCTGCACCTTGCCGTCGATCTCCGACTGGAAGGGCGGGTACGGCAGGTGGGTGCACGTGGTGAGCTGCCCCGCCTTGACGAGCTCGACCCCGCCGGCCGCGGTCTTGGAGCCGCTGCCGCCGTCGCCACTGGAGGTGCAGGCGGCCACGAGCGTCAGCCCTGCCGTCAGGGTGATGGCGGCCAGGACTCGGGTCCGGCGGCCGGAGAGGGTGTTCACGGCGGGCCTTCCTGTCAGGGAACTGTGGGTTCCGATTATAAGGAGATGTTTGAGGCTCTCAAATCAAACCGATGGCCACGGGGCCACTCGACCTAAGAAGTCACCAGTGGGCGGGTACGGGGGCACGACAGTTAATCTCGTCACCTGTACCCCATGAGTGAAGAGAGCACCGCCGTGACACACCCGTTCCTGGACCTCGCACCGCTGAGCGCCGCGCACTTCGCGTCGATCGAGGACCGTGTCGCCCGGCTGCTCGGCACCGAGCAGGACGTCGTGATCATGCAGGGCGAGGCACTGCTTCCCCTGGAAGGCGCCATCCGGGGTACGGCCGGTCCCGGCACCACCGCCCTGAACGTCGTCACCGGCCCCTACGGCCAGACGTTCGGGAACTGGCTGCGGGACTGCGGCGCCACCGTGATCGACCTGGCGGTGCCGTTCCACACCGCGGTCACCGCCGCGCAGATCCGCGAGGCCTTCGCCGAGCACCCGTCGATCGACTTCGTGTCGCTCGTGCACGCCGAGGCCGCCACCGGGAACACCAACCCGGTGGCGGAGATCGGCGAGGCCGTACGCGAGCACGGCGCGCTCTTCTATCTGGACGCCGTCGCGTCGATCGGCGCCGAGCCGGTGCTGCCGGACGCCTGGGGCGTCGACCTGTGCGTGATCGGGGCGCAGAAGGCGATGGGCGGCCCCGCCGGCGTGTCGGCGGTGTCGGTGAGCGAGCGGGCGTGGGCGCGGATGGCCGCGAACCCCGGCGCGCCGCGCCGCTCGTACCTCTCGCTCCTCGACTGGAAGGAGCGCTGGGTCGACGGCGGCCGCACGGCGCTGCTGCACGCGCCGGCGCAGTTGGAGATGCTGGCGCTGGAGGCGTGCGTCGAGCGGATCGAGGGAGAGGGCCTGGACGCGGTGATGGCGCGCCACGCCTCGGCCGCCGCGGCCACCCGGGCGGGAGCGGTGGCCCTCGGCGGCGGTCTCGCGCCCTATGTGGACGCCGCCTCCGACGCGGCGCCCGTCGCCACCACCCTGCGGGTGCCCGAGAGCGTGGACGCCTCCACGGTGGTCGCGAAGGCGCTGGCCGCGGATCCCGCGCTGCCGCTCGCCGCGGGCGGCGGCGCGCTCGCGCAGTCGATGATCCGCGTGAACCACTACGGCCCCGACGCCACCCGGGGCGCCGTCCACTCCAGCCTCGCGGGGCTCGGCGCGGCGCTGGCCGAGTCCGGCCTGACGGTGGACCTGGAGGGGGCGCGCCGGGCCGTGGCCCTGGCCTGGGACTGACCCGGACGGCCCGGACGCCCCGGACGACCCGGAGGAATCCGGTGACGGGACCGGCCGAGGGACCGGCGGGGGTGTCCGCGCCTTCGCCGGTCCGGCGGGCGGGGGCGTCCGGACGTTCGCCGGTCCGGCGGGCGGAGGCGTCCGGACCTTCGCCGGTCCGACGGGCGGAGGTGTCCGTGCCCGGGCGGACCGGGGAACCCCCGGGATCCCGGGCGGCGATACCGCGGGAATTGCAATTCCTTCTCCCGCCCTATCCTGTCGCCAATTCGGATCCGCATTCCATCGAGATAGCCTCCCGCATCCTTCTGCCCGATTTCCCTGTCGCCAAACGCAAAGATTTCGCGAACACGAGCGGGCGTGATTCGGGGAGACCTCGTACACATTTCACCCCTGTGACACACTCCACAAGGCGCCCGTTTCCTGTGGAATTTTCCGGGCAAAGCCACCGATAAAGGCACGCTCTTCGGGGGTCTTTCACGGGCGCGTGATAACACACAGGTGCGCCGTCCGTAACCCCGCACGACGATGCAATCTGAACTTTCCGTCGGTAAATTCAAGCCGCATGACCGTCGCCCAAGCAGACCTGTCAGCGGAATTCATGGAAATGCCGGAGGGCCTTCGGATCGACCGTCCGGAGGTGGCCGACGGGGCCGCCCTCTGGCGTATCGCCAAGGACTCCCGAACCCTCGACCTGAACTCCTCCTACAGCTACCTGCTGTGGTGCCGTGACTTCGCCGGCACCTCGGTGGTGGCCCGGGACGCCGACGGACGGCCCGTCGGTTTCGTCACCGCGTACGTGCGCCCCGAGCGTCCGGGGACCCTCCTCGTGTGGCAGGTGGCCGTCGACGCGGCGCACCGCGGTCGCGGACTGGCCGCGCGCCTCCTCGACGGGCTGACCGCGCGCGTGGCGGCCGAGCGCGGACTGTCCGCCGTCGAGACCACCATCACTCCGGGCAACACCGCCTCCGAGCGCCTGTTCACGTCGTACGCACGACGTCATGGCGCCTCCGTCGAGCGCGAGGTGCTGTTCGAGACGGGGCAGTTCCCCGACGGGCCGCACGACCCCGAAGTGCTCTACCGCATCGGCCCGTTCCCCGGCTGATCCCCCTCCTTCCTCCCCTCCCCCCACAAGCTTCGAGGAGCGAATCCCCTTGACCATCACCCAGCCCGACCTGAGCGTCTTCGAGACCCTGGAGTCGGAGGTGCGCAGTTACTGCCGCAACTGGCCCACCGTCTTCGACCGGGCCCGCGGCAGCCGCATGTACGACGAGGACGGGCACGCGTACCTGGACTTCTTCGCCGGTGCCGGGTCCCTGAACTACGGACACAACAACCCCGTGCTCAAACGGGCCCTGATCGACTACCTGGAGCGCGACGGCGTCACCCACGGGCTCGACATGTCGACGGCCGCCAAGCGCGGTTTCCTCGAGGCCTTCCAGAACCTGGTGCTGCGGCCGCGCGACCTGCCGTACAAGGTGATGTTCCCCGGCCCGACCGGCACCAACGCCGTCGAGTCGGCGCTGAAGCTCGCGCGGAAGGTGAAGGGGCGCGAGGCGATCGTGTCGTTCACCAACGCGTTCCACGGGATGTCGCTCGGCTCGCTCGCCGTGACGGGCAACGCCTTCAAGCGGGCGGGCGCCGGCGTCCCGCTGGTGCACGGCACCCCGATGCCGTTCGACAACTACTTCGACGGGCAGGTCCCGGACTTCCTGTGGTTCGAACGGCTCCTGGAGGACCAGGGATCCGGTCTCAACCACCCCGCCGCGGTGATCGTCGAGACCGTACAGGGCGAGGGCGGCATCAACGTCGCGCGGCCCGAGTGGCTGCGCGCTCTGGCCGACCTGTGCGCGCGTCGCGACATGCTGCTGATCGTCGACGACATCCAGATGGGCTGCGGGCGGACCGGCGCGTTCTTCTCCTTCGAGGAGGCGGGGATCGTGCCCGACATCGTGACCGTGTCCAAGTCCATCAGCGGGTACGGGCTGCCGATGTCGCTGTGCCTGTTCAAGCCCGAGCTGGACATCTGGGAGCCGGGCGAGCACAACGGCACCTTCCGCGGCAACAACCCGGCGTTCGTCACGGCCACCGCCGCCCTGGAGGCCTACTGGGCCGACGGGTCCGCCATGGAGAAGCAGACCCGCGCCCGCGGCGAGCAGATCGAACAGGCGCTGATCTCCATCACCGAGGAGAACCTCGCCGACGTCAAGGAGTACCGCGGCCGCGGACTCGTCTGGGGCGTCGAGTTCAAGGACAAGGCCCGCGCCGCGCGGATCGCCCGTCGCGCCTTCGAACTCGGGCTGCTCGTCGAGACGTCGGGACCGGAGAGCGAGGTCGTGAAGCTGCTGCCGGCCCTGACCATCACCCCCGACGAACTGGACGAGGGCCTGCGCACCCTCGAACGCGCCGTCCGCGAGACCGTCTGAGCCCGCTCTCCGGGAGACCGGCGGGAAGCACGGGCAGCGCGAGCAGCACGGGCAGCGCGAGCAGCACAGGCAGCGCGAGCAGCACAGGCAGCGCGAGCAGCACAGGCAGCGCGAGCAGCACAGGCAGCGCGAGCAGCACAGGCAGGGCGAGCAGCACAGGCAGGGCGAGCAGCACAGGAAGCACGACAGACACGACACGCACGAGAGAGAGGTGGCGCACCACCGTGATAGTCCGTTCGTTCAAGGAACTCGAGGGCACCGACCGGCATGTGAAGGCCGCGTCCGGCACCTGGGAGAGCAAGCGCATCGTCCTCGCCAAGGAGAAGGTCGGCTTCTCCCTGCACGAGACGATCCTGTACGCGGGCACGGAGACGTCGATGTGGTACGCGAACCACATCGAGGCCGTGCTGTGCGTCGAGGGCGAGGCCGAACTCACCGATCACGAGACCGGCGAGAAGCACTGGATCGCGCCGGGGACGATGTACCTGCTGAACGGTCACGAGCGCCACACCCTGCGCCCGAGGACCGACTTCCGGTGCGTCTGCGTCTTCAACCCGCCCGTCACCGGACGGGAGGACCACGACGAGAACGGCGTCTACCCCCTGCTCACCGAACCCGAGGAGGTGTGACACACCGATGACCACACTCACCGATCCGTACCCCAGCCGCGCCGCCACCGAAGTGGCCGTGCCCCGCCAGGACCCGGTCGTCTGGGGCGCGCCGGACGAACCCGGCCCGATCTCGGTCTCCGACCTCCACTCCTACGAGCGTGACGGCTTCCTCCCCGTCGATCGGCTCATCGGCGAGGACGAGGTCGCGGTCTACCACCAGGAGCTGGAACGGCTCGTCGCCGACCCGGCGGTCCGCGCCGACGAGCGCTCGATCGTCGAACCGAGAACGCAGGAGATCCGGTCCGTCTTCGAGGTGCACCGGATCAGCGAGGTCTTCGCCCGTCTGGTGCGCGACGAGCGCGTCGTCGGCCGGGCCCGGCAGATCCTCGGCTCGGACGTGTACGTCCACCAGTCGCGGATCAACGTCAAGCCGGGCTTCGGGGCCAGTGGCTTCTACTGGCACTCGGACTTCGAGACCTGGCACGCGGAGGACGGTCTGCCCAGCATGCGGACCGTGTCCGTGTCGATCGCGCTGACCGAGAACCACGACACCAACGGCGGCCTCATGATCATGCCGGGGTCGCACAGGACGTTCCTCGGGTGTGCGGGGGCCACGCCGAAGGACAACTACAAGAAGTCGCTCCAGATGCAGGACGCCGGAACTCCCTCCGACGAGGCGCTCACCGGCCTCGCGAGCCGGCACGGCATCAAGCTCTTCACGGGCAGGGCGGGTTCGGCGACCTGGTTCGACTGCAACTGCATGCACGGCTCGGGGGACAACATCACCCCGTTCCCGCGCAGCAACGTCTTCATCGTGTTCAACAGTGTCGAGAACGCCGCGGTGGAGCCGTTCGCGGCGCCCGTGCGCAGGCCGGAGTTCATCGGGGCACGGGACTTCACGCCGGTGCGGTGACCCCTCCGGATGACACCGCGGGCGGCCCCGGGAAGCGCGTGCTCCCCGGGGCCATCCGCCGTCTCAGCCGGCCAGCACGTCCAGGAGACGGTCGACGTCGGCGGGCGTGTTGTAGAGGTGGAACGACGCCCGCAGATTGCCCGCACGGTTGGACACCTCGACGCCGGCCCGGCTCAACTCGCCCTGCCGGTGGCCGAGTCCGGGCACGGAGACGATGGCGGAGCCCGGCGCGGGCAGCGCCTCGTGGTCCAGCCCGGCCAGCCCCGCGCGGAACCGCTCGGCGAGGGCCAGGTCGTGCTCGTGCACGGCGTCCACGCCCAGTTCCTCGATCAGGGCGAGGGAGTGGCGCACCCCGGCGTAGGTGAACAGGGCGGGGCTGACGTCGAAGCGGCGGGCGGAGTGGGCGAGTTCCTGCACCGGGCCGTAGCAGGAGTCCCAGGGCCGCTCCGCGGCGACCCAGCCCGCGTTCAGCGGGGTGAGCCCGCCGAAGTCCTCGGGCACCACGAGGAAGGCCGCACCGTGCGGGCCCAGCAGCCACTTGAAGGTGGTGCACACGGTGAAGTCGTAGCCGTCGGCGTCGACCGGCAGCCATCCCGCCGCCTGCGAGAAGTCGACGTAGGTGCGCGCCCCGTGGACGCGGGCCGCCTCGCGCAGCGCCGGCAGGTCGGCGATCCGGCCGTCGGCGGACTGGGCGGCGCTGACCGCGACGAGAGCCGTGCCGGGCCGCACGGACTCGGCGAGCCGCTCCAGCGGTACGGCGCGTACCTTCAGGTCGCCGCGGACGTGGAACGGGTTCAGTACGGAGGTGAAGTCGTCCTCGGCGGTGAGGACTTCGGACCCCGGGGCCAGCCCGGCCGCGATCAGCGCGGTCTGGGCGGCGACGGACGGGCCGGCGGCGACCCGGGCGGCCGGGACACCGGTCAGCCGGGCGAAGGAGGCGCGGGCCAGCTCGACGTCCTCGAAGAGGGAGTCGATCGGCCTGCCCTCGGCCCGCAGAGCCACCGCCTCGTGCAGGGCGGCGACGGTACGGGCGGGAAGCAGGCCGGTGCTCGCGGTGTTCAGAAAGGTGTTCTTCGGGGCGAACTCGGCACGGACGAGGGTCTCGAAGGTCTCCATGGGACCACTGTGGGCCCGGACGGTGCCCAAGTCCATTGCGAGCTTTTACGCGGTTTCCCCAAGCAGCGCTTATGCATGGGCCCCGACCTGCGTCTTCCGGCGCCGGGGCCCCTCTCTCGCGCGGGTCAGTTCTGCGGGACGGCGCAGCCGTCCGGGCCACAGGCCTCGGCGTCGCCGGCTTCGTCCTGGATCAGCGTGAGCCGCGGACGCTCGCCCCAGGCCTGGGACAGCGCCTGGGCGAAGACCTCGGCGGGCTGTGCGCCGGAGACCCCGTACGTGCGGTCCAGCACGAAGAAGGGGACGCCGTTCGCGCCGAGCTCGGCGGCCTCGCGCTCGTCGGCGCGGACGTCGTCGGCGTAGGCGGCCGGGTCGGCGAGCACCCCGCGGGCCTCGTCGGCGTCGAGCCCGGCGGCGACGGCCAGCTCCACGAGCCGCTCGTCGTCACCGAAGACGGTCCGCTCCTCCGCGAAGTTGGCCTCGTAGAACAGGCCGATCAGTTCGTCCTGGCGGCCCCGCGCCTTGGCGAGGTGCAGCATTCGGTGCATGTCGAAGGTGTTGCCGTGGTCGCGGTCCCGGGTGCGGTACGCGAGGCCCTCGGCGGCGGCCTGCGTGCCGAGGTTCTCCTCGCCCGCCTGCGCCTGCGCCGCGCTCATGCCGTACTTCTTGGTGAGCATCGTGAGCACGGGCTGGATGTCGCCCTTGGCGCGGCCGGGGTCCAGCTCGAAGGACCGGTGCACGACCTCGACCTCGTCACGGTGCGGGAAGGCGTCGAGCGCCTTCTCGAAACGGGCCTTTCCGACATAGCACCAGGGGCAGGCGATGTCGGACCAGATCTCGACGCGCATTCTTCGGCTCTCTCCAGGTCGTGCGGATACGGGACACCCTCCGGGGACGTCGTTAGGTGAACATTCAAGCGGCTCGGGTCATTCCCCGGCCACCGCGTACCGCAGATACAGGTGGTGATCACCCTCCTCGGGCGGGTTCCCCGGATCGGGGACCCAGCCCAGGCGGGCGTAGAAGGCCTGGGCGCGCAGGTTGTCGGTGTGCACGTCGAGCGTCGCCGTGCGCTTCCCGTCCGCCCGCCACTCCTCCACACAGGCCGCGTGCAGCTCCGCCCCGATTCCGGCCCGCCAGCGGTCGGGGTCGACATGGAACTGGAAGAGCTTGACCGTGCCGGCGGGCGCGCCCTCGTCCGTACGGAAGGAGGCGATGCCCGCGATCCTGCCGTCCTGCACGAGACACAGCACATGGCCGTCGGGGCGCTCGATGGCGCCCCGCCAGGCGGCGAGCCAGTCCGTGCCGTCCCGCGGGACCCCGTCCGGGTAGTAGGTCGCCCGGGCCCGGGCGTGCAGGTCGGCGACGGCGGCCGCCTCGGCGGGCAGCACGGTCCTGATCACGCGGCGCACATGGTTCATACGGTCCTCGATCATGAAGCTGAGGACGTGAGCGCGGACGGTCCGGTTCCGCCCCCGTAGGTACCGGGTGAGGAACCGGACCGACGCGACACGGCTCCAGGCCCTGTCCTGGCCGGCGGAACCTGTCCTGGTGCCGCGGGCCTAGCTGCCGTCGCGGAGGTCGCGCGGCCAGGCCGGGCGGAACTCGATGCCGTCGTAGGTCACCACACAGCCCTCCCCCATCGGCGACTGGGTCATGAAGCCCACCAGCGCGGCCCCGGTCTCCTTCTCGTCCCCCAGGGTGAACAGGCGGATGAAGGTCCATCGCTCGCCGTCGCGGGAGGCGTGGAAGGCGAAGGCGCGGCCGGTGCGGCTCACCCGCAGCCAGACGGAACTGCCCTCCACCGTGAAGGAGTTGGCATCGTCGGAGTGCCCCCGGGTGACGACCGTGCAGACGGTGGGGACGTCCGGGGAGTTCTCCAGGCACAGCTTCGCCCAGGCCCGCTCCCCGACGTGGACGTAGAGCACGCCCGCGTCGAAGGCCGCGCCGAAGCCCACCGTCACGCGGGCGAGGAGCTGGAAGTCCCCCTCCGGCGAACCGAGCAGCCTCGGTGCGTCGGAGGCCGGGTCGAGCCCCTCGCCGGTGGGTGGCACGAAGCGGTCCTGCCGGGGCCCGGCCCAGCCGGTGAGGACACCGTCCTCGTACGACCAGTTCCCGTCGGGGCCGTAGGTACGGAGGGAGAAGGGGAGTTCGGGGAGTGTGACGTCCATGGCCCGAAGTCTCTCAGGTTCCCGGCCGGTCCCTTCGGGAGAAGGGACCGGCCTTTTACGGAACGGACGGCACCGGCACCGGGCCCCGCGAGAACCAGGCCTGCAACGCCGGGCCTGCATGACCGGGCCGCCAAGACACCGGACCGGCACGGCACCCGTCCGGCACGGCACCCGTCCGGCACGGCACCGGTCCGGCGTGAATCCGGCGTCAGCGCTCCAGGCGCCCGTCGTACCGTCGCGGCAGCCCCAGCGGGTTGTCGTCGCGGAGCTCGGGCGGCAGCAGCGCCTCGGGCACGCCCTGGTAGGCCACCGGCCGCATCCAGCGCTCGATGGCGGTGCCGCCGACCGAGGTGGACGTCGAGGTCGTCGCCGGGTACGGCCCTCCGTGGTGCTGGGCCGGAGCGACGGCCACGCCGGTCGGCCAGCCGTTCACCAGGACCCGGCCCGCGAGAGAGGTGAGTTCGGCGAGGATCTCCGCACCGCGCCCCTCGCCCGCGGCCTCCTCCGCGGAGAGCTGCACGGTGGCCGTGAGGTTGCCGGGCAGCCGGGAGAGTACCGCGCCCGCCTCGGACTCGTCCTCGTAGCGCGCCACGACCGTGAGCGGCCCGAAGCACTCCTCCAGGAGCAGGTCGTGTTCGCCCTCGGTGGCAAGCCTGCTCGCGGGAACGGTCAGGAAGCCGGGGCTCACCGTGTGCTCACCGCCCGCGCCCGGTGTCACCGGGGCCTGGACGTCCGGGAGCCCGGCGCGCTCGGCGACCCCGGCGATGAAGTTGTCCCGCATGCGGTGGTCGAGCAGGACCCCGGAGGCGGTGTCGCTCACGGCGTCGGTCAGGGACTTCAGCAGACGGTCGCCCGCCGCGCCGGCCGGCGCGAGCACCAGGCCGGGCTTCACACAGAACTGGCCGACGCCCAGGGTCATCGAGCCGGCGAGTCCCGTGCCGATCTCCTCGGCGCGTTCGGCGGCAGCGGCCTCGGTGACGACGACGGGGTTGAGGGAGCCCAGCTCGCCGTGGAACGGGATCGGCACCGGACGCGCGGCGGCCGCGTCGAACAGCGCGCGCCCGCCGCGGACGGAGCCGGTGAACCCGGCGGCCGTGACCAGCGGATGCCGGACCAGTTCGACACCGGCCTCGAAGCCGTGCACGAGGCCGACGGCCCCCTCGGGGATGCCGTGCCCGGCGGCCGCGCGGCGCAGGACGGCCGCGACCAGCTCGGACAGCGCCGGGTGGTCGGGGTGGGCCTTGACGACGACCGGGCAGCCCGCGGCCAGCGCGCTCGCCGTGTCGCCGCCGGCCACCGAGAAGGCGAAGGGGAAGTTCGAGGCGGAGTACACGGCGACGACGCCCAGCGGCACCTTGTAGCGGCGCAGGTCCGGGATCGGCGGGGTCGCGGTGGCGTCCGGGTGGTTGATCACGACGTCGAGGAAGGCGCCCTCGTCGACGATTCCGGCGAAAGCGCGCAACTGGTAGCAGGTCCGGGCGAGTTCACCCGTGAGCCGGACCGGGCCGAGCGCGGTCTCCGCGTCGGCGGCCTCGACGAGCAGGCCCTTGGCGGCTTCGAGCTGGTCCGCGGCGGAGCGCAGGAACGCGGCGCGCACGGCGCGGTCGGCCAGCGCGGGGCGCGCGTCGTGCGCGGCGCGGACGGCCTCGTCCACCTCTTGGCCTGTGGCCTCCACCGCAACCTGTTCCCGCTGCTTCCCGGTACGGGGGTCGACACTCCAGACTGGTGCTGCTGCCACCGCGGGTCCCTTCAGATGTGATGCCACAGTTCTCGCCGAAGTTCTTGTGTCACTCACCAGGGGTGTTCGATATGCTGAACGCTGTCTCTGATGGTGAACTTCTTGTCGGAGACTATTTCCCGTCCAACGAAGGGGTCAAGGGCGATGTCGGCAGGCGAGACAGGCGGCGGGGCGCAGGTCAAGTCCGCGGTGCGGACCGTTGAATTGCTGGAGTACTTCGCCGGCCGGCCCGGAATGCATTCCCTCGCCGCGGTCCAGGAGGCCGTCGGATATCCCAAGTCGAGCCTCTACATGCTGCTGCGCACGCTCGTGGAGCTCGGCTGGGTCGAGACGGACGCGACGGGCACGCGGTACGGCATCGGCGTACGGGCCCTGCTGGTCGGCACCTCGTACATCGACGGCGACGAGGTGGTCGCCGCGGCCCGCCCCACCCTCGACCGCCTCTCGGACGACACCACCGAGACGATCCACCTCGCGCGCCTGGACGGCACGAACGTCGTCTATCTCGCCACCCGGCAGTCACAGCACTATCTGCGCCCCTTCACCCGGGTCGGCCGCCGGCTCCCCGCCCACTCCACCTCGCTCGGCAAGGCACTGCTGGCCACGTACAGCGACGAGCAGGTCCGCAAGATGCTGCCGGAGGCGCTTCCCGCGCTGACCGAGCACACGATCACCGACCGGGAGAAGCTCATCGAGGAGCTGCGCCAGGTGCGGGAGCAGGGCTTCGCGGTGGACCGCGAGGAGAACACGCTGGGGCTGCGCTGCTTCGGCGTGGCGATCCCGTACCGCACGCCCGCCCGTGACGCGATCAGTTGCTCGGTGCCCGTGGCCCGGCTCACCCCCGCGCACGAGCAGATGGTCAAGGACGCCCTGTTCGACGCCCGTGACCGGCTCACCCTGGCCACCCGCAGGCTCTGACGGGCGAGGCGGCCGGCCCGGCGGCCCCATGAGGAACCGATGAGAAAACCGGGCGGACGGGAACGATTCACCCCTGATCGCTCGTCCTTCTGGTCGGAATGAACAAGACGATCAGGCGTGCCGCCGTCTTCACTCTGCTGCTCGTGCTCTCTCTGCTGGTCAGGGCGACCTGGGTGCAGTTCTACGACGGCCGGGCACTCGCGGACGACAAGGAAAACCGACGGAACGCGATCGCGCTGTACGCGAACCCGCTCGGGAACATCATCGTGGCCGGCGACGCGATCACCGGCTCCGCGCAGACGACAGGGAGCGACCTCAAGTACAAGCGGACGTACAAGGACGGCAGCCTGTACGCGGCGGTCACCGGCTACAGCTCGCAGGTCTACGGGGCGACCCAGCTCGAGGGCGTCTACCAGAAGCTTCTCGACGGCTCGGACATCCAGCTCAAGAACCCGCTGGACACGCTCACGAACAAGCGCGCCGACCCCGGTGACGTGGTCACGACGATCGATCCGGACGTCCAGAAGGCCGCCTACAAGGCGCTCGGGAACAACAAGGGCGCGGCCGTCGCCATCGACCCGAAGACCGGCAGGATCCTCGCGGTCGCCTCGACGCCGTCGTACGACCCGACGACGATCAGCACCGGCAACAACAGCGTCTGGAAGAAGCTGACGACCGACCCCGACAAGCCCCTGGTCAACCGCGCGCTGCGGCAGCCGCTGCCGCCGGGTTCGACCTTCAAGCTGGTCGTGGCCGCCGCCGCGCTGGAGAACGGGCTCTACGACGACGTGGACGCCAGGACGGACAGCCCGGACCCGTACACCCTGCCCGGCACGACCACCCCCCTGAAGAACGAGAACACGTCCGCTCCCTGCGAGAACGCCTCGATCCGGGTCGCGCTCCAGTACTCCTGCAACAACGTCTTCGGCAAGATGGCGGTCGACCTGGGCCAGGACAAGGTCCGGGCGATGGCGGAGAAGTTCGGCTTCAACGACACGGAGCAGGACGTGCCGGTGCGGGCGTACACCAGCGTGTACCCCAAGGACATGGACCGGTCGTCCACGGCGCTGACCGGCATCGGCCAGTACGACGTCACCGCGACGCCGCTCCAGATGGCCATGGTGTCCGCCGCCATCGCCAACGACGGCAAGCTGGTCTCGCCGCACATGGTGTCGCAGACCAGCGACGCCGACGGCAAGGTGCTGAAGAACTACGACGACAGCGCGGACACCCAGGAGATCGTCAGCTCGGACACCGCCCGGCAGCTCCGGTCGGCGATGCAGACGGTCGTCGAGGACGGCACGGGCACGAACGCCCTGATCCCCGGCGCCACCGTGGGCGGCAAGACCGGTACGGCCCAGCACGGCGAGAAGAACAGCAAGACGCCGTACGCCTGGTTCACGTCGTACGCGAAGTCCGACTCGAACGGCAAGGAGGTCGCCGTCGCGGTCATGGTCGAGCAGTCGGGCGCGGCGCGCTCCGAGGTCAGCGGCAACGGACTGGCGGCGCCGGTCGCCAAGGCGATGATGCGGGCCGCGCTGAAGAACTGAGACGCCCCGGCCCGCACGCGAGGCGGCCCCGCACCCCGTCCGGCGCGGGGGGGGGGGGGGGGTGGTGGGGGCGGGCCGGGGGCGCGGCCCGGGCTCGTGCCGGGTGGGCCCGGCGGGCCCCTGGGGTGGGCCCGCGGGATTTATCGTC
>NZ_JBSFZS010000084.1:0-36067 GCF_053600395.1 Streptomyces sp. NPDC005070
CTCTTCCCCCACCCGCCTCTCTACCTATCCCCCAGAGGTCGCAGGTTCAAATCCTGTCCCCGCTACTCAAGTCGAAGGCCCGGATCCAGTTCATGGATCCGGGCCTTCGACGTGTGACGCCACGCCGGGGCGCGCCGGTGACCTGCCGACTCGTTTGAAGTGCCGCGACATGCGAGGGGAGTTGAGCGTTCTGTGTTTGACTTGTCTCTCTGTGGGCATGTCGACAAAACGCTGAAGTGACCTCACTGGCTGCGGTATACCAGGTGTACCCAGGTAGCAGGTGGTGCGACGATGGACGTTATGGGGGACAAGGCAACTCTGTTGGATACAGGGCGGTTTGCGCAGTCTGCCGACTTTGAGCAGCCGGCGGATCTCACGCAGCCTTCCGACCGGGACGAGACCGGCGAGGCTGCCGAGGAGGCGCGCCAGTGGTCGGCCGCGGAGGCCGGTGACGTCGAGGCGATGAGCGTCCTCGGGGCCATGCTGCTGCGCCGCGGCGATCTCGACGCTGCCGAACCGCAGTTGCGCGCGGCCACCGCCGCGGGTGACCGTGCCGCCGCCAACAATCTGGGTGTCCTCCTCTACCAGCGCGGATACGCCGACGAGGCCGCCGGATGGTGGCGGATCGCCGCCGTCGCCGGCAGTGCCGCCGCCGCGCACGCGCTCGGCCGGCACCACCGCGAGCGCGGTGACGAGCCCGCCGCCGAGTACTGGCTGCGCCAGTCCGCCGAACAGGGCCACGCCCTGGGCGCCTACGCTCTCGCCGATCTGCTGGAGCATCGTAGCGACGTGGGTGCCGAGCAGTGGATGCGGGCCGCCGCCGAGCGGGGGCACCGCGAGGCCGCGTACCGGCTGGCGCGCACGCTCGACCGCAAAGCCCTGGACTCGGGCGAGGCCGTGGGTGACAACGGTGTCATCGGTGCCGCCGGACAGGCCGCCGAGCAGTGGTACCGGCAGGCCGCCGCGCGTGGGCACCGCAGGGCCGCGCTGCATCTCGGGGCCATCCTGGAGAAGCGCGGCGATCTCAAGGAGGCCGGGCGCTGGTATCTGACCTCCGCCAAGGACGGGGAGGCGCGTGCCGCGTGCGCCCTCGGGTTCCTGCTGCGCGACGCCGGGGACCCCGACAGTGCCGCCGTGTGGTGGTTGCGGGCCGCCCAGGACGGGGACGGGAACGCAGCCAACGCGCTGGGCGCGCTGCACGCCGAGCGGGGCGAGACCCAGACCGCCGAGCGGTGGTACCGCGCCGCGATGGACGCGGGTGACGTGAACGGCGCGTACAACCTCGGGCTGCTCTGCGCCGAGCAGGGGCGCACCGCGCAGGCCGAGCAGTGGTACCGCAGGGCCGCGTACGCCGGTCACCGCGAGGCCGCCAACGCCCTGGCGATCCTGCTGCTCCAGGTCGGCGACGCGGCCGGGGCCGAGCCCTGGTTCTCCAAGGCCGCGGAGGCCGGGAGCGTGGACGCCGCGTTCAACCTCGGCATCCTGCACGCCGGGCGCGCCACCGAGAGCGACGACGCCGCGGCGCTGCGGTGGTACGAGCGCGCGGCCGCCGCCGGTCACACGGAGGCGGCGCTCCAGGTGGGCATCGCGCGGCTGCGGGAGGGCGACGAGCCGGCTGCCGAGCGGCATCTGCGGTGCGCCGCGGGAGGGGGCAGCGCGGAGGCCGCCTACCGTCTCGCCGCCGTGCTCGACGCTCGGCGGCCCCCGGCGCCCGCGCACGAACTCGGGGAGCCCGCGCAGGAGAAGAGCGAGTGCGAGGAGTGGTACGAGCGGGCCGCGTCCCAGGGGCACCGGCGTGCGCAGGTGCGGGTCGGGATGCTGGCCGCGGCGCGGGGCGACGTCGTGGAGGCTGTGCGCTGGTACCGCGAGGCCGCCGAGGCCGGGTCGCGCAACGGCGCCTTCAACCTCGGGCTGCTGCTGGCCCGCGAGGGCAGTGAGCCGGAAGCGGCGCTGTGGTGGACCCGCGCGGCGGACGCGGGCCACGGTCGGGCGGCGCTCCGGCTGGCGCTCGTGTACGCGCGGCGCGGGGAGCTCGCCGAGGGCCAGCGCTGGGCCGACCGGGCCGTGTCGCTGGGCCCGGCGGAGGTCGCCGAGCGGGCGGCACGGCTGCGGGACGCCTTGCGGGAGGAACTGTCGGCGTGAGGGCGGGGCGGCCGAGGGTCGCCGGTTGCGCCGGGCGCTGATCGGGAGCGGGGTGGCCGGACGGGCCTTCGGCCGAGCGGGGTGGTGTTGGCGGGGTTGCCGGGGAGCGCGCCGGCTCACTCGGGACCTGCTGCCTTGCCGGGGGCCGTGCTGACCCCCGGGGGACCTGCTGTGCTGCTGGGGAAGGTGTCGGCCCGGCCCGGGAGCTGTTGTCCCGCAGGGGGTTGCAACGGCGCACCGAGGGCCTGCCGCCCCGCCGGGGGCCGCACCACCCCGGACCTGCCGCTCCGCGGGGGACCGCGCCGCCCCCATGGTCGTCGGGCGGTCGTCGGGCCGCCCCTGTTAATGGATTTGCGCGGGCCACCGTCTTGACGTACTGTTCAGTTCATCGACGCGGGGTGGAGCAGCTCGGTAGCTCGCTGGGCTCATAACCCAGAGGTCGCAGGTTCAAATCCTGTCCCCGCTACTGAAGGCCGAGGGCCGGAATCCGAAAGGGTTCCGGCCCTCGGTGCGTTTGCGGGTCCCGCACGGAAACGCGGCAGCGAACAGTGAACCGCGGCGGTGAACGGTGAACGGAGAGCGGCGGCCGGCTGTGGTGAGTGGACGTCGGTGTGCCGCTACGCCGCGATGGCCGCGCAGTCGGGGCAGACGCCTCGGTAGGTCACCTCGACGTCGGAGACGGCGAAGCCGAAGCGCTCCGAGTCGGGGAGGTCGCCGAGCGGGTTGCCGATCGGGTGGACGTCGCGGATCGCCCCGCACCGGGCGCAGACCAGGTGGTGGTGCGGACGGTGCGCGTTCGGGTCGTACCGCTTGGCGCGCTTGTCCGTGGCGACTTCCAGCACCTCGCCGAGCGAGACCAGCTCACCCAGCGTGTTGTAGACCGTCGCCCGGGAGATCTCGGGCAGCTTGGCCACGGCCCGGGCGTGCACCTCGTCGGCCGTCAGATGGACGTGGTCGCCGTCGAGGACCTCGGCCACGACACGTCGCTGCGCGGTCAGGCGCCATCCGCGTCCGCGCAGTCGTTCCAACAGGTCACTCATACAGGTCAGCGTAACAGCAGGTGGACCAGATCCCGAACAGGTGTGATTTTAGATCTTGCCCTGACTTGGACAATGTCCATGGCCCGGGACGGGCAGGGTGTGCCCGCCGCCGGCGGCGGGCCTGAACCCCCTTCATCTGCAAGGGGATTCAGGCCCGCCGACGTGTTCGGGCCGGGCCCGACGGCGTCTCAGGCCGGTACGTGCTGCCGGACGGGTGCCCAGCAGCGGATGATGTCGCGGACCGAGACGATGCCGACCGGTCCGCTGCCGTCGAGCACGATCAGATGCCGGAAGCCGCCGTGCGACATCGCGGCCGCGGCCTCATCCAAGGTCCAGGTGGGCGCCGCGAAGACGACGTCGGTGGTGGTGTGGCTGCCTGCGGTCTCCGAGTCCGGGTTCTGGCCGTGGGCGAGGGAGTTGAGGATGTCGCGTTCGGTGAGGATGCCGAGGCCGGAGGAGTCCTCGTCGAGGACCACCGCCGCGCCGACGTGACGCGCGGACATCAGGCGGGCCGCCTGGCGGAGGGTGTGTGCCGGGCCGATGGTGAGGACCACCGTGCTCATGGCGTCGCGGACGAGCATGGGCTGGAGCCACCTCCTCGGTGAGCCGCGGGCTCTCCGGCTCCTCGGCGGAGCGCAAAGAGAAGCGGTTCACAAGTTCACAAGTGGGGGAGCTCTCAGGGTCGCAGTTAAAGAGACGGTCAACAAGGGGGCGTGTGCCGCGAGTTCGGGGGCGCCCGGGGTTGCTCAGCAGTCCCGGGGTCAGGCACGTCCGCTCAGGCGCCCCGCGGGCACCGCCGGGCCGGAGGAGCCGTCCGGCACTCCCCGTACGGCCCCACCGGGGCCACACACCTCGCGAAGGTGTCGTCGGCGCCGCTTCCCGGCGACCCGGTCGCGACGACCCGGCCCGCCGAGTCGAGGACGGTCACCGGCGCGCCCTGGTCGAGGTCGCCGTGCTCGTGATCGCCGGCGCGCGACCCCGGGGCTCCGGGATCGCCCGCGACCCGCACCTGCCCCGCCGGCGTGAACGCCTGGTCGCGGCATCGCATCGAGCGACCGCCATGTGAGTCACCGTCACATCACGTTCGCCGCCCGCCGCTCAGTAGCGCTGATTCAGATATCCCAGCATCTCGTCGTGGAGGATGCCGTTCGACGCGGCGGCGTTGCCGCTGTGTGGGCCGGGGCGTCCCTCGAGGCCGGTGAACATGCCGCCCGCCTCGGTCACGATGATCGCGTTCGCCGCCATGTCCCAGAGCGACAGCTCGGGTTCGGCGCAGATGTCGACCGAGCCCTCGGCGACCATCATGTACGGCCAGAAGTCGCCGTAACCGCGGGTGCGCCAGACCGCCTTCGTGAGATCGAGGAAACCGTCCAGACGGCCCTGGTCCTCCCAGCCGGACAGCGAGGAGTAGGCGAACGAGGCGTCGGACATCCGGGACACGCTGGAGACCCGCAGCCGGCTCGCGGAGGACAGGCTGCGGCCGGTGAACGCGCCGTGTCCCTTCGCCGCCCACCAGCGACGGCCTAGCGCGGGGGCGGAGACGACGCCCACGACCGGCTGGTAGCCGCCCTCGCCCGCCTCCATCAGGGAGATCAGCGTGGCCCAGACCGGCACACCGCGGACGTAGTTCTTGGTGCCGTCGATCGGGTCGATGACCCAGCGGCGCGGGCCCGTACCCTCGATGCCGTACTCCTCGCCGAGGACCGCGTCGCGCGGCCTGGCCCGCTGGAGATGGCCGCGGATGAGTTCCTCGGCGGCCTTGTCCGCCTCGCTCACCGGCGTCATGTCCGGCTTCGTCTCGACCTTCAGGTCGAGCGCCTTGAAGCGGTCCATCGTCGCGGCGTCGGCGGCGTCCGCCAGGACATGGGCGAGGCGCAGGTCATCGCGGTAGTCGGGCATGGGTGAACCGTATCTGCCCGCGTCGGGACGGGGCTACACAGGACCGCCGGGCGATCGCGGGGCCGGCCCGCCCCCCCGGCGCCTCCGGGAGGGCCCGCCACCGGGGCTTGCGCCCGGTCCGGGCGCGCGGGGCTTCGGGCCGCGCGCCCCTCGGGGCCGCCGCGACCCCTTGACAGTGCTCCCGCACGCGTCAAATCTGGCTTCAGAGCCGCTCGCCCCAAGGAGGCGATGATGCCCGCAGCGCGCGAATCGCTCTTGGACGCCGCCTATACGGCACTCGCGCGCAGGCCGTGGTCCGCGGTGCGGATGGTCGACGTGGCCGCGGTGGCCGGAGTGTCACGCCAGACGCTGTACAACGAGTTCGGGAGCAAGGAAGGCCTCGCGCGCGCCCTCGTACGGCGGGAGGCCGACGCCTATCTCGCGGGTGTCGACCGGGCCTTGGCCGCGCACACGGACGCGCGGGACCGATTGGCCGCGACCGCCGAGTGGACCGCGTCGACGGCCCGCAGCAACGCGCTGGTGCGGGCGATGCTGACCGGATGCTGGAGCGAGCGGCTGCCCTCGCCCGCGCTGTCCGCCGTGCCCTCGTCGTCCGCGGTGCCGGCGCAGCGGCGGGCCGACGGACCGCTGCCCTCGCCCGCCGACTTCGTGACGCTGGTCCGCGACCGCGCGGTCGCCGCGCTCGCCCTGTCCCGGGCGGACACCCCCGAGGTCGCACGGTCCTGCGAACTGGTGGCCAGGCTCGCGCTGTCGTGTGTCGTCGCTCCGCCCACCCGGGGCGGTGTCACGGAGCTGGTCAGAACCGCGCTCGCGCCGTCCCACCGGCTGGGTGTCTGAAGGGCGGGGCGCCCCGGGGCTCAACGGTTCCCGGAGGGTGTGGACTCAGTGCGCCGACCCCGACAACTGGAGCCCGATGACGCCGATGACGACCAGGCTGATCGAGACGATCTTGAGGACCGAGACCAGGTCGTCGAGGAAGATCATGCCGTAGATGGCGGTGCCGGCCGCGCCGATGCCGGTCCACACCGCGTAGGCGGGACCGACGTCGAGCTTCTTCAGAGAGAGGGTCAGCAGACCGAAGCTGCCGAGGGCGAAGACGCAGAAGGCGACGGTCGGCCAGAATCTGGTGAAGCCGTGGGAGAGCTTCAGGCAGACGGCGAAGCCGGTTTCGAGCAGTCCCGCCACAACGACCAGCAGCCACGCCATGTCTTGTCCTCCCGCATTCGCACGTCGACTGCTTCGGCTGGTCCGGACCGGCTCGGTGCGATTATGCATTCACCGACCCGGAGAAGCCCTTACCGACGGCGGGCGTACGCAAACACGGGGACGTCAGTCGCCCTCACGGCGCTCTCGTGTGGCCAGCAGACGGCGCAGCGAGTACAGCCGCTGCGGGTCCGCGTGGCCGTCGGCCACCCACTGGTCGAGCGCGCAGTCGGGTTCGTCGTGACTGCATGCGCGGGGGCAGCCCTCGGTGCCGGGTTCCAGATCGGGGAAGGCGTGGATGACCCGGGACGGATCGACGTGGTTCAGGCCGAAGGACCGGACACCCGGGGTGTCCACCACCCAGCCCCCGCCGCTGCCCGCCAGCGGCAGCGCGAGCGCCGAGGTGGTCGTGTGCCGGCCGCGGCCGGTAACCGCGTTGACATGTCCGGTCGTCCGGCGCCGCTCGGGCGGCACCAGCGCGTTCACCAGGGTCGTCTTGCCGACGCCCGAGTGACCGACGAACGCCGTGACCCTGCCGTTCAGTTGTTCACGCACCCGGTCGGCGGCGGCCTCGCTGCGCAGCTCCTCGCGGCTGGTCACCACGTACGGGATGTCGAGCGCGCCGTACAGCTCCAGGAACTTGTCCGGCGGGGCCAGGTCCGACTTCGTGAGCACGAGCAGCGGGGTCAGACCGCCGTCGAAGGCCGCGACCAGACAGCGGTCGATCAGCCGGGGGCGCGGCTCGGGGTCGGCGAGGGCGGTGACGATGGCGAGCTGGTCGGCGTTGGCGACGACCACGCGCTCGTACGGGTCGTCGTCGTCGGCCGTGCGGCGCAGCACCGAGTCGCGCGGCTCGATGCGGACGATGCGGGCGAGGGTGTCCTTCTCGCCGGACAGGTCGCCCACGATGGCCACCCGGTCGCCGACGACGGCGGCCTTGCGGCCCAGTTCGCGTGCCTTCATCGCCACCACGGCACGGTCCTCGACCAGACAGGTCAGCCGGCCGCGGTCGACCGTGAGGACCATGCCCTCGACGGCCTCCTCGTGCTTGGGGCGGATGTTCGTACGCGGACGGTTGCCCTTGCGGTTCGGCCGCTGGCGGATGTCGTCCTCGTCGGTGTTCTTGCCGTAACGGCGCATGATCCAGGTCCGCCCGTCAGTTCCCGAGCATTCCGGTCCACAGATCGGGGAAGTCCGGCAAGGTCTTCGCCGTCGTCGCCACGTTCTCGATCTGGACGCCCTCCACCGCCAGCCCGATGATCGCGCCGGCCGTCGCCATACGGTGGTCGTCGTACGTGTGGAAGATGCCGCCGTGCAGCCGGCGCGGCCGGATGTGCAGGCCGTCGGCGGTCTCGGTGACATCGCCGCCGAGTTCGTTGATCTCCTTGGTGAGCGCGGCCAGCCGGTCCGTCTCGTGCAGCCGCAGATGGGCCACGCCCCGCAGGGTGGAGGGGGAGTCGGCGAGCGCCGCGACCGCGGCGATGCCCGGGGTGAGCTCACCGACCTCGCCCAGGTCCACGTCGATACCGTGGACGGCACCCGAACCGGTGAACTGCAGTCCGGCCTCGGTCAGTTCGCAGGAACCACCCATCTCGGTGAAGATCTCCCGCAGCCGGTCGCCCGGCTGGGTGGTGTGGGCGGGCCAGTCGGGGATCACGACCGTGCCGCCGGTCACCAGCGCCGCCGCCAGGAACGGCTGGGCGTTCGACAGGTCCGGCTCGATGATCAGGTCCCGGCCGAGCAGCGCGCCCGGCGTCACCCGCCACACGTTCGGTTCACCGCCCGACTCGGGGGTGTCCACCTGGGCGCCGACCGCGCGCAGCATGTCCACGGTCATCCGGATGTGCGGCATGGACGGGAGGGTCGAGCCGGTGTGCCGTACCTCGACGCCCTGGTTGAAGCGCGGGGCGGAGAGCAGCAGGGCGGACACGAACTGGGAGGACGACGACGCGTCGATCTCCACCGGGCCGCCGTCCAGGGCGCCACCGCCGTGCACCTTCAGCGGCAGCGCGCCGCGGGCGTCGTCGTCGATCCGGGCGCCGAGCAGACGCAGCGCGTCGATCACGCCGTGCAGCGGACGCTCGTACGACCGCGGGTCGCCGTCGAAGCGGATGGGACCGTCCGCGAGCGCGGCGACGGGAGGCAGGAAGCGCATGACGGTACCGGCGTTGCCGACGTCGACCGTGGCCGGGCCGCGCAGGCCCGAGGGGATCACACGCCAGGCCTCGCCGGAGGCGTCCGGGCCGGCCGCGACCGTCGAGCTGGAGGCGACGGTCTCCTCGATGCCGACGCCCATCGCGCGGAGCGCGCCCGCCATCAGCAGGGTGTCGCGGGAACGCAGCGGGCGGCGCAGCCAGCCGGGCTCGGAGGCCAGCGCGGCCAGGACGAGAGCGCGGTTGGTGACCGACTTGGACCCCGGCACGTGAACCGTCGCGTCGACGGCTCCGCTTGCGTGCGGGGCTGGCCAGAGGGCGGTGTGGGCGGGGTTCACGGTCATGCGCCCCACTTTAGTGGCAGGGCGCCGGGCAGCCGCGGGTTCGTCACCGCCGGTGACGTCCGCCCGGGGGAGCCGGCGGGGCGAGCCTCGGGGCACACCGGGCGGGTCAGGCGCAGCTCAGGGCACATCGGCCGGCGTCGGGGCCGTTCCGAGGGCGTCGTGCCCCTGGAGTGTGACGTCAGGGCGCTGCGGGCAGCGGCTCACAGCTCCGGCACCGGACTCCCGCGTCCCACGGTCGCGGCAGCCGGAAACCCGCGGCTCACGGGCTTCAGGAGCGGGAAACCCGAGTTCACCGCCCCGGCAACGCGATCGCGTGTCTCACAGTTCCAGCAGCCAGCGTCCGCCGCCCATCAGCGAGCACAGCGACACGGCGTGGAAGAGGAACAGCCACAGCCCGGCCGGTACGTGCGCCAGCCGCGAGAGCTGGTCGGCGTCGGAGTCGCCCGCGCCGCCGCGCCTCCGCTTCGCCTGGAGTTCGAAGGCCGGGCGGACACCGCCGAGGAGCAGGAACCAGACCACGGCGTACGCGAACGCGGCCTGCACCTGGGGTCCGGCGAGCCAGGACACGAGCAGGAAGGTGCCGCCGGTGAGGATCACGGTGAGCGCGCCGTACGCGTTACGGATCATCACCAGCATGGCTATCAGCAGGGCCGTGGCCACCCACAGCAGCAGGGTGATGTGGCCGGCGCCGAGCAGCGCGGCGCCGCCGAGCCCGAGCAGCGGGGGAGCGGTGTAGCCCGCGGCGGCCGTGAGGATCATGCCGAGACCGGTCGGCTTGCCCCGGCTGACCGTGAGGCCGCTGGTGTCGGAGTGCAGCCGGATACCGCTGAGGCTGCGCCCCGTGAGCAGGGCGACCAGACCGTGACCGCCCTCGTGCGCGATGGTGATGGCGTTGCGGGAGACCCGCCAGACGCCGTGCGGGACGATCGCCGCGAGGGCCGCGACCATGGTGGCGATCACCACCCACAGATCGGGGTCCGGCTGTGTGCCGAACACCTCGTCCCACAGGGAGCTGAGCGAGGCCAGCGAGGTGGATGCGGTGCTGTCCATTGTCGGTGGTGGCTCCCTTTCGCGGCGCGGAATCTGGCAGTGTTGCACGTATGTGCGGACGGTATGCAGCCAGTCGTGGACCCGAGGATCTCGCAGCAACCTTTGAGGTCGAGAAGTGGGATCCGGAAGAGACCTTGGCGCCCGACTACAACGTGGCCCCGACCAAGGAGGTCTACGTCGTCCTCGACCGCCCTGTGAAGGACGCGGACAGCCCGAGGCCGGTTCGCCAGCTCCGCAGGCTCAAGTGGGGACTCGTCCCGTCCTGGTCGAAGACGCCCGAGGGCGCCGCCCGGATGATCAACGCGCGCGCCGAGACGGTGCACGAGAAGCCCTCGTACCGCCGCGCCTTCGCCGCCCGGCGCTGTGTCATCCCCGCCGACGGCTACTACGAATGGGTCACCTCCGGCGCCGAACGCGAGCTGGAGGTCGAGGGCAGGAAGAAGCGGCCCCGCAAGCAGCCGTACTTCGTGACGCCGGCGGACGGATCGGTCTTCGCGATGGCGGGCCTGTACGAGTTCTGGCGGGACCGGACCCTGCCGGACGAGCATCCGCTGGCCTGGTGGGTGACCTGCTCCGTCATCACGACCGAGGCGGAGACGGCACCGCTCGCGGTGGGCTCCGCCGAGGGCCCGCGAGCACTGGCCGACATCCACCCCCGGATGCCCCTGATGCTCACCCCCGACCGCTGGGACCACTGGCTCGACCCCGCCCGCACGGACCCGGACGAGCTCCGTGACCTGCTCGCGCCGCCGCCCACCGGGCTGATGCGCGCGTACCCCGTCTCCACCGCGGTCAGCAACGTCCGCAACAACGGCGCGGAGCTGCTGAAGGAGCTCGAAGGGCCCGAGGAGGGCACACTCTTCTGACGGGCGAGGATCAGCGGCCTTCCGACCTGACGAGGATCAGCGACGTGAGCGAGACCATCGAGACCGGCGCCGGTACGGCCCGGATCACCTGGCACCGGGCGGCGGAGGCGCGGCTCGTGCTCGTCGCGAGCCATGGCGCGGGCGGCGGCATCGAGGCCCGGGACCTGCGGGCGCTCGCCGAGGTGCTCCCCGCCCACGGGGTGAGCGTGGCACTCGTCGAACAGCCCTGGCGGGTGGCCGGGAAGAAGGTGGCCCCCGCGCCGAAGACGCTGGACGTGGGATGGCGGGGCGTGTGGCCGGCGCTGGCGGAGCAGGGGCTGCCCGTGGTCTCCGGAGGCCGCAGCGCGGGCGCCCGGGTCGCGTGCAGGACCGCGGTGGAGCTGGGCGCCGCCGCGGTGCTCGCCCTGAGCTTTCCCCTGCACCCGCCGGGCAGGCCGGAGAAGTCCCGCGCCGCCGAACTGCTCGGCGCGGGGGTGCCCACACTCGTCGTCCAGGGCGGCAACGACCCGTTCGGCCGGCCGGAGGAGTTCCCGACGGGCTCGTACGAGCTGGTCGAAGTGCCCTACGGCGATCACGGCTTCGCCGTCCCGAAGCGGGCTCCGCTCGGCGAGGAGGAGGCGTTGAAGATCATCACGGACAGTGTCGTGGGGTGGGCCGCGTCACTCGGGTGACGGCCGGGAATGCAGAGTGACGGACTTCTGTTGTGCGGATCAGACAGCACGCAGCGTGCTGCACCGTTCGTACGAGAGGAAGTCCGCCGCATGGGTTCGACCTTCTGCCCGAGCCGCAGCAGCCGCGCTGACCTGGACTGGACGGTGCTGCACGCGGGCAAGAACGCCCCGATTCGGGCGGCGGGCGGGCATGATGTTCGTCTATCCTCCGATTCCAGTGGGACCGGTCTCGGTCTCGCTACGTCGCTGGAGGAGGTGGGTCCGGTCACTGGGACCGACGCAGGGACCGAAAACGGCCAGGCGGAGCAGCCCGAGGGCCAGGGCACGAGCGACGCGACGGCGGAGACTTCCGCCGAGCGCACCGCGCGCTTCGAGCGGGACGCGCTCGAATTCCTCGACCAGATGTACTCGGCCGCCCTGCGCATGACACGCAATCCGGCCGACGCCGAGGACCTGGTGCAGGAGACGTACGCCAAGGCGTACGCGTCCTTCCACCAGTTCCGCGAGGGCACGAACCTCAAGGCGTGGCTGTACCGCATTCTCACCAACACCTTCATCAACTCGTACCGCAAGAAGCAGCGCGAACCCCAGCGCAGTGCGGCCGAGGAGATCGAGGACTGGCAGCTCGCGCGCGCCGAGTCGCACATGTCGACCGGCCTCCGTTCCGCCGAGTCGCAGGCGCTGGACCACCTGCCCGACTCCGACGTCAAGGAAGCGCTGCAGGCGATCCCCGAGGAATTCCGCATCGCCGTCTATCTCGCGGACGTAGAGGGCTTTGCGTACAAGGAGATCGCGGACATCATGGGGACACCCATCGGTACGGTGATGTCCCGGCTGCACCGGGGCCGTCGCCAACTGCGCGGCATGCTGGAGGACTACGCCCGTGACCGCGGGCTGGTTCCCGCCGGCGCCGGAGAGTCGAACGAAGCGAAAGGCTCGGGCTCATGAGCTGCGGAGAGCCGCACGAGACGGATTGCAGTGAGGTACTCGATCATCTGTACGAGTTCCTCGATCATGAGATGCCGGACGCGGACTGCACCAAGTTCGAGGTCCACTTCGAGGAGTGCTCTCCGTGCCTGGAGAAGTACGGCCTCGAACAGGCCGTCAAGAAGTTGGTCAAGCGGTGCTGCGGCCATGACGACGTGCCCACCGACCTGCGGGCCAAGGTCATGGGCCGCATCGATCTGATCCGCTCCGGACAGGCCGTGCCCGAGCACGACGTGACCGCGACGGCCCAGGAGTCCTGACTCCGGGCGGCTCTCCGCCACGAGGGCCACGCCGGCTGCGGCGAAAGCCTCCCGGCCCTCCCTTTATCACCCGAACGTGCTAATCCGCGGGCCTGGAGCCCGCGGATTCGCACATACCCGTCCCCACGCCCTTCCTCCCGCCCTAGGCTCCGCCCTGACAACGGGGGAGGTTCGGGGGAGGTACGGGGATGGGTTCGGTTCCGGCGTGGGCCCGTGCGTACGTGGCCGGTGTCGTCCTCCTGGCGCTCGCCTGTCTGGCTCCCCTGCCGCACCTGAGCGTGCCCTGGGAGATCGCCGCGCTGCTCGCCGTCCTGTACGCGGGCTGCGAGCGCCTCACCCTGCAACTCCGGCCGCACGGAGCCGGCGCCCCCGGCGGCGACACCACGCAGGGAATGGGCACCTTCCTCCCCGTGCTGCTGGCCGGCGCTTTTCTGTTGCCGCCGCCCGCCGCCGCCCTCGTCGCGCTGCCCGGGGCGCTGCTCGCGCGGGTCGAACTGCGCCCGCGCGGCGTGCGCCGGATCTGGCACGCCGCACAGCTCGCCGTCGCCGTCTGGGCCGCGTCCCGGGCATACGGGGCGCTCGGCGGCCGGGACGCGCTCGACACGCCCGACTTCCCCTACGCGCTCGTGCCCGCCGGCGCCGCGGTGCTCACCTTCTGCGCCGCGCTCACCGTCCTCGACGGCGGGATCCTCGCGCTGGCCGAGCGCGCTCCGGTGCGCGATGCCTGGCACGGACTCTTCGCGCGCTCGCTGGCCCCGGTCGCCGTGCACGGCCTCGCCGGGCTGATGATGGCGGTGCTCTGGCGGAGCCCGTACGGACCCGTCGCCGCGCTGCTCGTCCTGCTGCCGATGTACGTGTCCTGCTGGGTCTTCGCCCAGTACCACCGCGAACGGGCCGCCCACCAGGCCACCATCCGCGCCCTCGTCCAGGCCGTCGACATCAAGGACGGCTACACCCGCGGACACAGCGAGCGGGTCGGCCGGGCGTCCGTGATGATCGCCCGTGAGCTGGGCATGCACGACGAGCGTGTCGAGGTGCTGCGGTTCGCCGGAATCCTGCACGACGTCGGCAAACTCGGCGTCCCCACCCGGCTGCTGCGCAAGGACGGACCGCTGACCCCCGAGGAGCGGCAGGTCATCGAACTGCATCCCGAGTACGGGCACGAGATGGTCCGCGGGATCGGGTTCCTCGGCGAGGCACGCTCGGCGATCCTGCACCACCACGAGCGGCTGGACGGAAGCGGATACCCGTACGGTCTCGCGGGGCCGCAGATCCCGGAGTTCGCCCGGGTGGTGGCCGTCGCCGACGCGTTCGACGCCATGACCTCGACCCGCTCCTACCGCAGGGCCCGCCCGGTGGGGGCGGCGCTGGACGAACTGGGGCGGTGCGCGGGCACGCAGTTCGACCCCCGGATGGTGGCGGCGCTGGTGCGGGCGCTCGACCGGCACGGCTGGCATCCCGCGGTGACCGCGGACACCGCCCCGACGGGCCCGCCCGGCGTGCCGCCGGCCCATCCGTCCGACACCGTCGGGCGGAGCGCGCCGTGAGCGCCACCGCCTCCCGGCAGGAGGCCCCCGCCCGTACCGCCCGTCCCGCGCCGGCCGGCGGAGCCCCCGCCCTGCTCACCGCGGTGCGCGCCCTCGCCCTCGCCCTCACGCTGCTCGCCCTCGGCGTCACCCTCTGGGAGGGCATCGACGAACGCGGCACGGCGCTGGCCTTCGGCCTGCTCATAACCGTCGGCGAGCTCGCCCGGTGGAGCGGGGCCGAGCAGCGCGAGTCCGCACCCCTCGGGGCCGCCGGAGCCCTCGCGTACGCGCTGCTCGGCGAGAACGCCGGGCACCGCACCGACCACGGCGTCCTCCAGGTCGTCGCCGTCGTGGTGGCGGCGGCCCTGATCGGCTGCGTCCCGCACGTGGCGCGGGGGGACGCGCCGACGCCCGACCATCTCGCCCGCCGCGTCCTGACCGTCGCCTTCGCCGCTGTCTGCTTCCAACCCCTCTACGACCGGGGCAGGTTGCTGGAGTGGGGCGGCTCGGCCCAGGCCCTGCTGCTGGTCGCGCTGCTGGTCCTCACCACCCTGTGGGACGCGGTGCTCGCGGCGGCCATGGCCCACGCGCGGACCCGGTGGCCGTTCGGGCCGCTGCTGCGCGACGAGCTGCGGGCCACCCTCGGGATCGGTTCGGCCGTGTGCGCGACCGGGGCCGTCATGGCGCTCGCCGTCGCGGTGGTCGGACTGTGGGCGCTGCCCGTCTTCTCCCTGCCGCTGCTGCTCACCCAGCTCTCCTTCCGGCGCTACGCGGCCGTGCGGGTCACCTACCGGCAGACGATCGCCTCCCTCGCGCGTGCGACCGAGATCGCCGGGTACACGCCGGCCGGGCACGCCCGCCGGGTGGCCGCCCTGAGCAGGGCCGTGGGCCGTGAGCTGGGCCTGTCCGAGCCCGATCTGACCGTCCTGGAGTACGCGGCGCTGATGCACGACATCGGGCAGCTCAGCCTGGTCGACCCCGTACCGGCGGGTGCCACCGCCGCGCTCCCGGCGGCCGAGCAGCGGCGCATCGCGCTGCTCGGCGGCGCCGTGGTCCGGCAGACCGGCGTGGAGGCCGAGGTCGCCGTCGTGGTGGAGCGGCAGGCGGACCCGTACCGGGACCAGCCGGTGACCGCGCGCATCGTGCGGACGGTGAACGCATACGAGGAGATGGCCCGGGCAGCAGGGCCCACAGGGCCGCTGACCGCGCTGGAGAAACTCCGGCTGGCCACCGCCCGCGACTACCAGCCGGAGGTCGTGGAGTCACTGGCCCGGGTCCTGTCCCGGGCCGGTCTGACCTTGCCCAGGGCTGGGTAACCCATGGGTAATGAGCGGCCGTCCGAAGGTACGTGGTTGGATGCGAGGGAGAGGGTGTCAGGGGGCGCGGGCCGGCCCGGGGCTGCACTGCCTCCCAGGGACTCTTCGAGGCACCGGCAGGCGGGCAACGCAAGGAACTGGCAGGCGGGAATCGTGAGGATCTTCGGCAAGGGACGACACCGGCCCTCAGCCTCATGGCGGCAGGCCACCGACCGTGCGTTCACGCTGATCGGCGACGGCCGGTACGAGGACGCGGGGGCGCTGCTGACACGTGCCGCGGACCTGGAGCCCTGGCTGTCCGAGTCCTGGTTCAACCTGGCCCTGCTGCACAAGTTCCGGCACGACTGGGAGCAGGCGCGGGCGGCGGGTCTGCGGGCCGTGGCCCTGCTCGACCGGGAGACCGGCGCACCCGACTGGTGGAACGTGGGGATCGCGGCCACCGCCCTGCAGGACTGGCCACTGGCGCGGCGCTCCTGGCAGGCGTACGGACTGCGGGTGCCCGGCGGAGCTGCCGTCTCCGGTGAACCCACGGGCATGGACCTCGGCAGCGCGGCCGTGCGGCTGTCGCCGGAGGGCGAGGCCGAGGTGGTGTGGGGGCGCCGGCTGGACCCCGCCCGCGTCGAGGTGCTGTCGATCCCGCTGCCGTCCTCCGGACGCCGCTGGGGCGAGGTCGTGCTGCACGACGGCGTTCCGCACGGCGAGCGGACCACCGCCGCCGGGCACGCCTACCCGGTCTTCGACGAGATCGAGCTGTGGGCCCCTTCACCGGTGCCGACCTGGGTCGTCCTCCTGGAGGCGGCCACCGAGGAGGACCGGGACGCGCTGGAGCGGCTCGCCGCCGACGCCGGCTTCGCCGCGGAGGACTGGTCGTCGTCCGTACGGCTGCTGTGCCGGATGTGCTCCGAGTCCCGCATGCCCTCCGACGAGGGCGACGAGGAGCACCTCGACCCGCACGACCACAGTGAGCCGGGGCACCCCGGTCCGCTCGGTCATCGCACCGACGGGCAGCTCTGGGTGCCCGAGCGGGAGTGCGGTCTCGCGGCACCGGCCTCGCTGGTGCGCGGCCTGCTCGACGGCTGGGTCGCCGACAGCCCGGACTCCCGCGACTGGCGGGATCTGGAAGAGGTCTGCTGAGCGCACCTTTAGGCTGTAGGCGCAGGACATCACAAGGTCTGAGGAAGGCGTACGTCGTCATGGCGCAGCAGGAAACCGATCAGCAGCACGTGGGCGTGCTCCCCGTGGACGACGACGGCTTCGTCATCGACACCGAGGACGCCGAGGAGCGCGAGACGGCCTACCGCGAGGGCGGCACGTCGCGCCCGATCACGGTGGTCGGGAACCCGGTGCTGCACAAGGAGTGCAAGGACGTCACGGAGTTCGGGGACGAACTCGACCGGTTGGTCGCCGACATGTTCGCGAGCCAGCGCACCGCCGAGGGCGTGGGTCTGGCTGCCAATCAGATCGGCGTCGACCTGAAGGTCTTCGTCTACGACTGCCAGGACGACCAGGGTGTCCGGCACGTCGGCGTGGTCTGCAACCCGAAGCTGGTCGACCTGCCCGCCGACCGGCGTCAGCTCGACGAGAGCAACGAGGGCTGCCTGTCCGTGCCGACCGCCTACGCGCCGCTCGCCCGCCCGGACTACGCCGAGGTCACCGGGCAGGACGAGAAGGGCAACCCGGTCCGGCTGCGCGGTACGGGCTACTTCGCGCGCTGCCTCCAGCACGAGACGGACCACCTGTACGGCTACCTGTACATCGACCGGCTCTCCAAGCGCGACCGCAAGGACGCGCTGCGGCAGATGGCCGAGAACGAGCCGCGCTACGCGACCGTGGCGAACGACTGAGCCTCTGGTCGCCGGGCGCCCCGCGCCCCTGTGACATAAATTGACCGGCGTGACGCGCGGTCTCTCGTGGGCCCACTCGAACGGTGCCTGGACAGGTGATCCTCCTGACCAGGCACCGTTCGCATGTACGTCGCATGTTCGATCCCTTGTGCTCCTGCAGTGATCCAGATTCAGTCACACAAGGGGAGATTCTCGGCATGGTCGAGTAGTCAGTGGGCCAAATCCGTTCCCAGAACGGTCAGTTGTGGTGCTGAATGGGAAGTGCGGGGATACGCAACGGCGCGCGCGCCCGGCACAGCGGGAGGGGCGTGACGTCAACAAGCGGCTGAGAGGGGTTTGTTCGTGCGTGCTTTCTCATACGGCTCTCCATCGACAGCGCTCGCGGTTCCACCGGCGCTCTATCTCCCGGTGATCGAGTCCGGGTTTCCCCGTCAACTGCACCCGTATTGGCCGAGGCTCCAGGAGAACACCAGGAGCTGGCTGCTCGAAAAACGCCTGATGCCCGCGGACAAGGTCGAGGAGTACGCCGACGGCTTGTGCTACACGGACCTCATGGCGGGCTACTACATAGGCGCCGCCGACGAGGTCCTGCAGGCGATAGCGGACTACAGCGCGTGGTTCTTCGTCTGGGACGACCGGCACGACCGCGATGTCGTCCACGGCCGCGCGAACGCCTGGCGGAAGCTCAGGCTCCGGCTCCACGCGGCCCTCGACGCCCCCAGAGCCCATCTGCACCACCAGGATCCCCTGGTGGCGGGGTTCGCCGACAGCATGGTGCGGCTGTACTCGTTCCTCGGCGAGAACTGGAACAAACGGTTCGCGCGTCACTTCCACGCGGTGATCGAAGCGTACGACCGGGAGTTCCGGAACCGGACCTCCGGCATTGTTCCCACGGTCCCGGAATACCTGGAACTCCGTCGGCTCACTTTCGCGCACCGGATCTGGACCGACCTTCTGGAACCGAGCGCGGGCCGTGAACTACCCGCCGACGTCCGGCGGCATCCGGCATTCCGGCGGGCGGCACTGCTCAGTCAGGAATTCGCCGCCTGGTACAACGATCTCTGCTCGCTTCCCAAAGAAATAGCGGGCGACGAGGTCCACAATCTCGGAATCAGTCTCATTCACCATCAGGGGCTCACGCTCGAAGAAGCCGTCTTCGAAGTGAGGCGGCGGGTCGAGGAATGCGTGGAACAATTCCTCGTCGCCGAGAAGGACGTCTCACGGCTCGCCGAATTACTCGCCGACGGCACGGTCCGGGGAAAAGAGACGAGCATCGCCGTCATGGCGTGCCTCGGAAACATGCGGAACTGGTTCAGCTCCGTGTACTGGTTCCACCACGAGTCGGGCCGGTACATGGTCGACAACTGGGACGACCGCTCCACACCCCCGTACGTCAACAATGAAGCGGCAGGTGAGAAATGACCGTCGACGCGGTACGACCCGAGATGCCCGAGGTGCGGGAGCTGTCCGTCCCGCCCCTCGCCGGTGGCGGGGTGCCCGTCCTCGGGCACGGCTGGAAACTGGTCCGCGATCCGCTGGGCTTCCTCGCCCGGCTGCGCGACCACGGTGACGTCGTGCGGCTGAGGATGGGACCCAAGACGGTGTACGCCGTCACCACCCCCGCGCTCACCGGGGCGCTGGCGCTCAGCCCCGACTACGAGATAGGCGGCCCCCTGTGGGAGTCGCTCGAAGGGCTGCTGGGCAAGCAGGGCGTCGCCACGGCCAACGGGGCGCAGCACAGGCGCCAGCGCCGGACCATCCAGCCCGCGTTCCGGGCCGACATCATCCCCGAGTACGGCCCGATCATGGAGGAGGAGGCGAAGGCGTTCGCGGAGCGCTGGGAGAGCGGCGCGGCGGTCGACTGCACCTCCGAGTCGTTCCGTGTCGCGGTCCGTGTCGCCGCCCGCTGTCTGCTGCGCGGGCGGTTCATGGACGAGCGCGCCGAGCGGCTGAGCGTCGCGCTCGCCACCGTGTTCCGCGGCATGTACCGGCGCATGGTGATACCCGCGGGACCGCTGTACCGGCTCCCGCTCCCCTCGATACGCGCATTCGACCGCGCATTGGCCGATCTGCACGCGCTTGTCGACGAGATCATCGACGAGCGGCGGGCATCTGGTCAAAAGCCGGACGATTTGCTGACGGCATTGCTGGAAGCGAAGAACGACGACGGCGACCCCATAGACGAACAGGAGATCCACGACCAAGTCGTCGCGATACTGACCCCGGGCAGCGAAACCATCGCATCCACGATCATGTGGTTGCTTCAAGTGTTGACGGAACATCCGGAACAGGCGGACAAAGTGGCCGCAGAGGTCCGATCCGTCTCGGGAGACCGGCCCGTCGGATTCGCCGACGTCCGGAAGCTGTCGCACACGAACAATGTCGTCGTCGAGGCGATGCGTTTACGCCCCGCCGTATGGATATTGACGCGACGCGCGGTGGCCGAAACCGAGCTGGGCGGCTATAGGATTCCGGCCGGTGCCGACATCGTCTACAGCCCGTACGCGATCCAGCGCGACCCCCGGTCGTACCAGGAGCATCTGGATTTCGATCCCGACCGCTGGCTTCCGGAACGTTCCACGGACATCCCGAAGTACGCCATGCGCCCCTTCAGCGTGGGCAACCGTAAGTGCCCGAGCGACCATTTCTCGATGGCACTGCTCTCCCTGATCACCGCGACCGTGGCGTCCCGGTGGCGCTTCGAGCCGGTGTCCGGGTCCAGCGACGCGACCCGCGTCGGCATCACTCTGCGTCCCCACGGCCTGCGGCTGAAGGCCCGGCCGCGCCAGGAGGACCCGGCCTAGGCCGTCGGCCGGTCACCGGCCCTCAGACCGCCGCGGCGCACGTCCGGACCGGGCCCTCGGGCCCCCGGACGTGCGCCGCGGCGGTCTCACGCCTTCGGTACGACCACGGTGACCGTCCATTCCTGAAGGCCTTTGCAGGACATCCGCGCCGGATCGCTCGGGCACCTCGGGCGGGACGAGGTCAGCGTGACCGTTCCCTCCGAGACCACCCGGTAGGCCGCGGACGCGTCACCAGGCTGGAGGACGATCCCGCCGTTGGTGGCCGCCAGGGCGCTGCCGTCGCTCTTGACGGGTTTCCAGGGCCGGCTGGTGGTGCCGTCCAGCAGGACCCGGATCGTGTCGCCGGGGGCCAGACAGTACGTGTGGCCCGTGTCGGCGGCGCCGAGCTGTGCCGTGGCCTTCGCGCAGTCCGGACCCGAAGGGGTCGGGGACGGCGACGTGGTGCCGTCGGTCGGGGACGGGGACGGCGACACGGTGCCGTCGGTCGGGGACGGCGACACGGTGCCGCCGGCGCCCGCGTCGTCTCCGCCCTGCGTTCCGCAGCCCGCCAGCAGCAGGGCCAGGGCGGCGAGGGCGATGGTCCGGGTGTGAGTCGTTCGACGCATGGGGTGGCCTCCTCGGGTGTTGGACGTGCCACCGGTGGATCAGGATCCCTTCCCGGGCACGACGGGGCCCCGGCCGCCTCGGCGACCGGGGCCCCGCTCAGGTCGGCCACCGTGGCGGCCGGCCCTCTGTGACGCGGGTCAGCCGGTCGTGACGGCGGTGTCGTCCACGACGAAGCTGGTCTGGAGCGAGGAGTCCTCGACGCCGCTGAACTTCAGCGTGACGGTCGAACCGGCGAAGGAGGACAGGTCGAAGCTCTTCTGGGTGTACCCGGAAGCCTTGTTGAGGTTGGAGTAGGTCGCGAGCGTGGTGGAGCCCGCGGTGACGGTGAGCTTGTCGTAGGCCGTGCTGGTGCTGGTCTCGGCCGTGTCGACGTGCAGGTAAAAGGCGAACGTGGCCTTGCAGCCGGACGGGACCGTCACCGACTGGGACAGCGTGTCGGTGTGGGCCGAGCCGTATCCGTCCAGCCAGGCGTCGTACGAGCCGGCGTGCGTGGCCTCGCCGGTGTCGTTGGTGATGACCCCGCTGGTCTCGCTCCACACCGTGGCGCCCGACTCGAAGCCCTGGTTGCCGAGAAGCTGCGCCGAGGTGCAGGTGCCGCCGCCCGAGGTGCTGACGGTCCAGGTGAAGGAGGCCGAACCGGAGGCGCCGGTGCTGTCCTTCGCCGTGACGGTGACCGCGTACGTGCCCGCGGTGCTCGCGGTGCCGGAGATCAGACCGGTCGAGCCACTGATCGACAGGCCGGTCGGCAGCCCGGTCGCGCTGTAGGTGAGGCTCGCGCCCGCGCTGTCGCTCGCCGCTATCTGCAGGCTCACCGAGCCACCGGTGGCCGTGGACTGGCTGCCCGGGTTGGTGACGGTCACGGTGTTGCCGGTGCTGGTGCCCGAGGCGAAGGCGGCGGTGCCGTTGGGGGTGCCCCAGCCGGTCGGGCCGTCGTAGCCGGTGGCCGCGGTGCAGAAGTACGACGGGGAGCAGGAGCCGTTGTTGCCGCTGGTCACGTCGTACAGGTTCGAGGTGTGGGAGTAGGGGTACTTCGCCGGGTAGTCGGCGGAGCCCGGGGTGCCGGCCAGCGCGTACACGCCCGCGATGATGGGCGCGGAGGCGCTGGTGCCGCCGTAGACCGCCCAGCCGGAGCCGCCGTAGGTGTCGTAGACCGCCACGCCCGTGGCCGGGTCGGCGACCGCGGAGACGTCGGACTCCATGCGCTTGGTGCAGCCGGTGTCGGTCTGCCAGGACGGCTTGGCGTCGTAGGCGGAGCAGCCGGAGCCGGTGCCCTCGGTGCTGCTGGTCTTCCACACCGACTCGGTCCAGCCGCGGGTGGTGGAGGAGGTGCTCAGCGCGGTGCCGCCGACGGCGGTCACGTACTGGGAGGTTGCCGGGTACTCGGCGCCGTAGGCCTCGTCACCGGAGGAGACGGTGATCGCGACGCCAGGGTGCTTGAAGTACGAGGTGTCCTCGCCGGTCTGCGAGGAGGACTCGGAGCCGCCCCAGCTGTTGGAGACGAACTTCGCTCCCAGCGCGACCGCTTCGTTCTCCGCGGCGCCGAGGTCGGAGTCGTTCGCGGAGTTCGCCTCGACGAGGATGATGCTGCAGTTGGGGCAGACGGCGCTGACCATGTCGATGTCGAGCGCCTCCTCACCCGCCCAGCCGGTGTCGTTCGTCGGCAGCGAGGTGGTCGAACCGGTCTGGCTGACCTGCTTGAAGCAGCCGTTGGCCTTGGTGCAGGAGGACAGGCCGAACTGCGAGCGGTAGGTGGCGAGGTCGGCGGCCGCGTTGGGGTCGTTGTAGGCGTCGACCACGGCGACCGTCATGCCGGAGCCGCCCGTCGAGGGCAGGTTGTAGGCGCTGTGCAGGTTGGCCGGGCTGAGGCCGGACACCGCGGCGGCGGCGTCGGGGGAGACCTGGGCCGCGAGCTTCTGCGCGATGTCGGTGCGCCGCTGGGCGAAGCAGGACATCAGGCCGGGCTTGGCCGCCTCGGCGCACAGGTGCTTGGTCGCGACCTTCTGACCGGCCCTGCCGGTCGCGTGGACCGTCTGGCGGGCGGGGTCGGTGAGGGCTCCGGCGTTCTGGGTGGCCCGGGAGACGTGGGGGGTCGGCGCCGGCTGGGCGCCCGCGGGAGGGGCCGCGGCGAACCCGGCGACGCCGAGGGCCAGGGCGGGGAGGGCGGCGGTGAGCAGTCTTCGCAGGCTCCGGGCGGGTCTGCCGGAGGGGGTGGGGCGCTGGGAACGCATGGGGGTGTCGCCTCCATCGGTTCGAGGCCGGTGCCGCTCGGGCCCGGATGGGGCCGTTCGTGGCGCCATGGCCGGAAGTGGGGTTCTCGGCGCTCTGAAACGGCAGCCTGTGACGCGCGTAGCACGAACAGGGAGAGGCTCGTCATGGGCATGCCAAATCAGTCGTCCCGGTGTGCCGCAGTGCGTGGCGTGGCGGGACGGCCAGAACGTAACCGGGGGGAACGACGTGCGAACAGCCGTGCCGGAAGAACTTTGCCGCTCCATGGACGGGGATTGGCACGGCGATTGGAGGCGCGGGGGCAGTACGTGACGAAAGCCGGGCCGCAACAGGCGGCCCGGCTCTCATCGGTGACGGACGGTCAGAGCGACCGGAACCGCCGGAACGGTCAGAAGTCCTCGTCGAAGTCGACGGTGCCCTCCACCGCGACCTGGTACGCGGAGGGCCGGCGCTCGAAGAAGTTGGTCAGCTCCTGGACACCCTGGAGCTCCATGAAGGAGAACGGGTTCTCGGAGCCGTACACCGGCGCGAAGCCCAGCCGCTGGAGGCGCTGGTCCGCCACGCACTCCAGGTACTGCCGCATCGACTCGGTGTTCATGCCCGGCAGGCCCTCGCCGCACAGGTCGCGGCCGAACTGCAGCTCCGCCTCGACGGCCTCGCGCAGCATGTCCGTCACCTGCTCCTGGAGCAGGTCGTCGAAGAGGTCCGGCTCCTCCTTGCGGACGGTGTCGACCACCTCGAAGGCGAAGCTCATGTGCATCGTCTCGTCGCGGAACACCCAGTTGGTGCCGGTCGCCAGGCCGTGCAGCAGACCCCGGCTGCGGAACCAGTAGACGTACGCGAAGGCCCCGTAGAAGAAGAGTCCCTCGATGCACGCGGCGAAGCAGATCAGGTTCAGCAGGAAGCGGCGGCGGTCGGCCTGCGTCTCCAGCCGGTCCATCTTCTCGACCGAGTCCATCCACTTGAAGCAGAACTGCGCCTTCTCGCGGATGGAGGGGATGCTCTCGACCGCCGCGAACGCCGCCGTGCGGTCCTCCGGGTCGGGCAGGTAGGTGTCGAGCAGCGTCAGATAGAACTGGACGTGCACGGCCTCCTCGAAGAGCTGACGGCTCAGGTACAGCCGCGCCTCGGGGGAGTTGATGTGCTTGTACAGCGTCAGCACCAGGTTGTTCGCCACGATCGAGTCGCCCGTCGCGAAGAACGCGACCAGCCGGCCGATCATGTGCTGCTCACCCGGCGTCAGCTTCGCGAGGTCGGCGACGTCCGAGTGGAGGTCGACCTCCTCGACGGTCCAGGTGTTCTTGATCGCGTCCCGGTAGCGCTCGTAGAAGTCCGGGTAGCGCATGGGACGGAGAGTCAGTTCGAAGCCCGGGTCGAGCAGGTTCTTCTCGGACACGGTCTTCTCGGCGTTCGTGTCGGTCATTACTGGCAGGCCTCGCAGGACTCGGGGTTCTCAAGGGAGCAGGCGACGGCGTCGGGGTCGGCGGCCTGCTGGACGAGGATGGTGGTCTCGGGCCGCGCCTGTGCCTGGGCCGCGCGGGCGATGCGCGTCGCCGGGCGCGAACGCAGGTAGTACGTCGTCTTCAGGCCCGCCTTCCAGGCGTAGGCGTACATCGAGGAGAGCTTGCCGATGGTCGGCGTCTCCAGGAACAGGTTCAGCGACTGGGCCTGGTCGAGGAACGGCGTGCGGGCGGCGGCCATGTCGATCAGGCCGCGCTGCGGGATCTCCCACGCCGTGCGGTACAGGTCGCGGACGTCCTGCGGGACCCAGGTGAAGCCCTGGACCGAGCCGTTGGACTCGCGCAGCGCCTCACGGGTCTGCGCGTCCCACACACCGAGCTCCTTCAGCTCGGCCACCAGGTACGAGTTGACCTGGAGGAACTCGCCGGAGAGCGTCTCGCGCTTGAACAGGTTCGACACCTGCGGCTCGATGCACTCGTACACGCCCGCGATCGAGGCGATGGTGGCGGTGGGCGCGATGGCCAGCAGCAGCGAGTTGCGCATGCCGACCGAGGCGATCCGCTCGCGCAGGGCCGCCCAGCGCTCCGGCCAGTTCAGCTCGACGTCGAAGTGGTCCGGGTGCAGTACGCCCCGGGCGGTACGGGTCTTCTCCCAGGCCGGGAGCGGTCCGTTGCGCTCGGCGAGGTCCGCGGAGGCCTCGTACGAGGCGAGCATGATCCGCTCGGCGATCCGGGTGGACAGGGCGCGGGCCTCGGGCGAGTCGAACGGGATCCGCAGCTTGAAGAAGACGTCCTGGAGGCCCATCGCGCCGAGGCCGACCGGACGCCACTTGGCGTTGGAGCGGCCCGCCTGCTCGGTCGGGTAGAAGTTGATGTCCACCACGCGGTCGAGGAAGGTCACCGCGGTGCGCACGGTGGCGTCGAGCCGCTCCCAGTCGATGTTCCCGCCGGTCACGAACGCGCCCAGGTTGACCGAACCCAGGTTGCAGACCGCCGTCTCCCCGTCGTCCGTGACCTCCAGGATCTCGGTGCACAGGTTCGAGGAGTGGACCGTGTGGCCCGGCTCCGCCGTCTGGTTGGCGGTGCGGTTGGCGGCGTCCTTGAAGGTCATCCAGCCGTTGCCGGTCTGCGCGAGGGTGCGCATCATGCGGCCGTAGAGGTCGCGGGCCGGGATGGTCTTCCTGGCGAGGCCCGCCTCCTCGGCCTTGCGGTAGGCCGCGTCGAACGCATCGCCCCACAGGTCGACCAGTTCCGGCACGTCGGCGGGGGAGAACAGCGACCAGACGCCGTCCTCGTTCACCCGGCGCATGAACTCGTCCGGGATCCAGTGCGCGAGGTTCAGGTTGTGCGTACGCCGGGCGTCCTCACCGGTGTTGTCGCGCAGCTCCAGGAACTCCTCGATGTCGGAGTGCCAGGTCTCCAGGTAGACCGCCGCCGCGCCCTTGCGCCGGCCGCCCTGGTTCACCGCGGCGACCGAGGCGTCGAGGGTCTTGAGGAACGGGACGATGCCGTTGGAGTGCCCGTTGGTGCCGCGGATCAGCGAACCGCGCGAGCGGATGCGGGAGTAGGACAGGCCGATGCCGCCCGCGTGCTTCGACAGGCGTGCCACCTGGTGGTAGCGGTCGTAGATGGAGTCCAGCTCGTCCAGCGGCGAGTCGAGGAGGTAGCAGGACGACATCTGGGGGTGCCGCGTACCGGAGTTGAAGAGCGTGGGGGAGGAGGGGAGGTAGTCCAGCCGGCTCATGAGCCGGTAGAGCGCGGTGACTTCCTCCACGGAGCGGACGGTGTCGTCCTCCGCGAGACCGCAGGCCACCCGCAGCATGAAGTGCTGGGGCGTCTCGACGACCTTGCGGGTGATCGGGTGCCGGAGCAGATAGCGGGAGTGCAGCGTGCGCAGCCCGAAGTAGCCGAAGCGGTCGTCGCCCTGGAGGTCGATCAGCGCGTCGAGGCGGGCCGTGTGCAGCCGCGCGAACGCGGCCGTGCGGTCGGCGATCAGGCCCTCGCGGTGGCCGACGGCGACCGACTCGGAGAAGGTGGTGACGCCCTGGGACGCGGCCTCCGCGGTGATGGTGACCGCGAGCAGACGGGCGGCCAGCCGCGAATAGGCGGGGTCCTCGGAGATGAGACCCGCGGCCGCCTCGGTGGCCAGTTCGCGCAGCTCGGCCTCGTCGGCGCGGGCGGACCGGCCGCGCAGCGCCGCCGCGGCGACCCGGCCGGGGTCGGCGTCGGGGAGGTCGGCGGTCAGATCCGTCAGGGTCCGCAGCAGCACGGTCCCGGGACCGTCGGTCTCCACCGGGGCCTGCGGCGCGGTCACTGAAGCCGGATCGGCTGGCGCGATGGTCACGTGGGCTCTCCTCGCTCGGCACGGGACCTTGCGGGCGGGCAGGGGCACACGGGAGCGCTTTCGGGCAGCAGCGCACCGCGTCCACCGGCCCATTCCGCGAGGCCCGGACGTCGTCGGCACCCGGGCCGGACGGCCGGGGCGCGCTGTCGGCAGGTCCTCGGACTGACGCGAGTACGGGCACACGCAGACGCGAACACGCACAAGTAACACCGTTGCGGGACAGTTCCGGATTCGCACCGGATTCCCCTGCGGCGACAGCGACCATGAGCATACATCTTGTGTCGGGCTCCGGGACTGCCCCCACATGTTGTGTCCGCTGGGTGTTCGAGAGCGCTACGGAGCGTGCCGGAGCGTCAACTCGTAAGTGAGCAGCCGGATGTCGTCGAGCTCCGGAAAAGGGTTCCAGTCGCGGTCCGGGGTGCGGGTGAAGCCGATGCGCTCGTAGAGGCGGTGGGCGCTCAGCATGGTGCGCTGGGTGGACAGCACGAGGCGCGCGCAGCCCTCCAGGGCCCGTGCCCGCGCGACGCAGGCGCGCACGAGGGCCTCGCCGGCGCCCCGGCCGCGCGCCTCCCGCGCGACCGCGAGCATCCGGATCTCGGCCTCCCCGTCGCGCGCCGAGTCGGCCATGGGGCCGCCGTCCGCCGCGAAGGTCACGCTGCCGAGCACCCGGTCCCCCTCGGCGGCGACCAGCACCTCGGCGACGGCCGCGCGCCCCGCGACGTCCCGCAGCCTTCCGAGGTACGCGTCGCTCTCCCCGAAGTCGAGCAGCCCGTCCCCGAGATAGGCCCGGGCCGCGATCTCGCCGATGGCGGAGTACTCCTCGGGCCGCGCCGGCCGGATGACGATGTCCATGCGGCGAGTGTGCCCGACCGGCACGGCGACGGGCCGCCGGTTTTCCTCCGGCGGCCCGTCGTTCACGGCTGTCGCGGCACCCGGCCCGAGGGACGGGTCCCTGTGGACCGGGACCGGTCCCCGGCGTCTCCTAGTGGCTCGCGTCCGCCGTCGCCGGCGGGAGTTCCGTCTCGACGCCCGTGTCGCCCGCGTCGGCCGTGTAGTCCCCGGGCGAGGTCTCGTCCACGCCCTCCGGGGCCTTGAGCGCCCGGAGGACGAATGTCAGGACGACGGTCACGGCCACGTTCAGGACGAACGCCGTCAGGCCGATGTAGCCGATCTCCCCGATGCCGGGGATCTCCTTCGAGCTGCCGCCGAAGTGCTTCTGCGTCGGGGAGGCCACCCCGTAGGCGGCGATCGTGCCGTAGAGCATGCCGACCGCCCAGCCGCCCAGCAGCGCCCAGCGGTGGAACCAGCGGGTGAAGAGACCGCCCACCAGCGAGGGGAAGGTCTGCAGGATCCAGATGCCGCCCAGCAACTGGAAGTTGATCGCGACGGTCTTGTCCATGGTCAGGACGAAGACCAGCGCGCCCACCTTCACCAGCAGCGAGACCAGCTTGGAGACCCGGGTCTCCTGCCGCGGGGTCGCGGCCGGGTTGATGAAGTCCTTGTAGATGTTGCGGGTGAAGAGATTCGCGGCCGCGATCGACATGATGGCCGCCGGGACGAGCGCGCCGATGCCGATGGCGGCGAAGGCGACGCCCGCGAACCAGTCGGGGAACATGTCCTCGAAGAGCTGGGGGATGGCGAGCTGGCCGTTGGTGACCTTCACGCCCGCCGCGATCGCCATGAACCCGAGCAGGGCGAGCAGGCCCAGCATCAGCGAGTACAGCGGCAGGATCGTGGTGTTGCGGCGGATCACCTCCCGGCTGCGGCCGGACAGCGTCGCGGTGACCGAGTGCGGATACATGAACAGCGCCAGCGCCGAGCCGAGCGCGAGGGTGGCGTACGTCCACTGGCCCGCCTCGGCGGGGACGATCCCGCCGGCTCCCGCGGCCGTGTACTTGGCGCCCGCCGCCTTGAAGATCTCGTCGAAGCCGCCCAGCTTGATCGGGATGTAGATGATGGCCACCGCGATCACGATGTAGATCAGGGTGTCCTTCACGAACGCGATCAGCGCGGGGGCCCGCAGCCCCGAGGAGTAGGTGTACGCGGCCAGCACGCCGAACGCGATGAGCAGCGGCAGGTCCTTGACGAACCAGTTGGCGCTGTCGCCGCCGCCCACGCCCATCACGTCCAGGACGGCCTGGATGCCGACGAGTTGGAGCGCGATGTACGGCATGGTGGCGAGGATGCCGGTGACGGCCACGGCGAGGGACAGGCCCTTGGAGCCGAAGCGGCCGCGCACGAAGTCCGAGGTCGTCACATAACCGTGCCGGTGGGAGACCGACCACAGGCGGGGCAGGAAGGTGAAGATCAGCGGATAGACCAGGATCGTGTACGGCACCGCGAAGAAGCCGGCCGCGCCCGCCGCGTAGATCGCCGCCGGCACGGCGACGAAGGTGTACGCCGTGTAGAGGTCGCCGCCGAGCAGGAACCAGGTCACCCAGGTGCCGAAGGACCGTCCGCCCAGGCCCCATTCGTCGAGGGTGTGCTCGTCGGCGGCTCTGCGCCAGCGGGCGGCCAGGAAGCCCATGACCGTGACGGCCAGGAAGAAGAAGATGAACACGCCGAGAGCGACGCCGTTCACACCGTCGTTCATGCTTCCGCACCCCCCTTCGCGGAGGTACGGGCCCGCTGGTCACGCCGCCACAACTGGTAGGCGATCACCGTCAGCAGGGTGGAGAGGGGTACCCACAGCAATTGGTACCAGTAGAAGAACGGGACACCGATGAACGCCGGGTCGGTCTTCGTGTAGGAGCCGACCCACAGCATCGCCACGAAGGGCGCGAGCAGGCAGAAGGCGATCACCACGCGTACCGGTGTCACCACTGGTGGTTTCACTTCGGGTAGGTCTGACATCGTGCGACTCCGTCCCCTCGTCGATCACCTGGGTAACGCGCAGGCAATCTAGGGGACGGTCCGGTTTTAGGGAACACCGCAGCGCGGCGGCGGTGTGGAGGGTTGGTGCACAGGGCACGGGGGCGTGCCCCGTGCCCGCGGAGTGCTCCGTACCGCTCAGTCCTGCGGACGCTTGAGGCGGGCGACGAACTTGTACCGGTCGCCCCGGTACACCGAGCGCACCCATTCCACCGGCTCGCCCTGCCGGTCGAGCGAGTGGCGGGAGAGCATCAGCATGGGCAGGCCCACGTCGGTGCCGAGCAGTCCGGCCTCGCGCGGGGTGGCCAGCGAGGTCTCGATGGTCTCCTCGGCCTCGGCGAGGTGGACGTCGTAGACCTCGGCCAGGGCGGTGTAGAGAGAGGTGTACTTCACCAGCGACCTGCGCAGGGCGGGGAAACGCTTGGCGGAGAGGTGGGTCGTCTCGATGGCCATGGGCTCGCCGCTCGCGAGGCGCAGCCGTTCGATGCGCAGCACGCGGCCGCCGGCGGAGATGTCGAGCAGACCGGCGAGGGCGTCGTCCGCCGTGATGTAGCCGATGTCCAGGAGCTGCGAGGTCGGTTCGAGACCCTGGGCGCGCATGTCCTCGGTGTACGAGGTCAGTTGGAGCGCCTGGGAGACCTTCGGCTTGGCGACGAAGGTGCCCTTGCCCTGGATGCGTTCGAGGCGCCCTTCGACGACCAGCTCCTGAAGGGCCTGCCGCACCGTGGTGCGCGAGGTGTCGAACTCGGCGGCGAGGGTGCGCTCCGGCGGTACCGGCGTACCGGGCGGCAGTGTCTCCGTCATGTCGAGCAGGTGCTTCTTGAGGCGGTAGTACTTGGGCACGCGCGCGGTACGGATGGGTGCCCCGCCCTCGTTCTCCGCACTGCTGACGTCGGTGCTCATGCTCTGCCTTCCCGGCTCCGGATGCCGAAGCGACCGCCATGTCGTCGGCCACGGCTCACATCGTGGCACGGCTTGTCGTGCGGGTGTTCCCCGCACGCTCCGTGATCCCCTCTATATACCCTCGGCGCACCTGTTGGTCTAGTCCATCGCGGGCGGACGGTGCCGTCGAACTCAGTACGGACAGGCCGGAAGTGGTTCCCTCGCAGGCCGTGAACGGGTCCGTAATTTGTGCCGCTTGGCTACTTAAAGGTCCTTGCATATGTAGGTCCCATAACGGCCGACTGGACGGGCTTACACACCCTTGACACCCCCCTAGGTCTAGGCCAAGCTCCCGGTACTGGTCTACACCATTGGTCCAGTCCCGGCCCCACGGGCGGTACACGGCGTATGTCACCGCGGGGAGCAGGGGGGTTTGTGGCATCCCTGAGGAGGGTGGCGTGAAGCGCAAGCTGATAGCCGCGATCGGTATCGCGGGCATGATGTTCTCCGTCGCGGCGTGCGGCAACGACGACAAGTCCGGGGGGTCGGACAAGGGCGCGGACGCCAAGGAGCTGACGGTCTGGCTCACGGTCGACGCGCAGAACAACTGGCCCGAGCTGGTCAAGCAGGCCGACGCGGCGATCGAGGCGAAGCACCCCGGCATCAAGATCAAGCACGAGTACTACGGCTGGCCGGACAAGAACACCAAGCTCGACGCGGTCCTCGCCACCGACAAGGCGCCGGACGTGGTCGAGATGGGCAACACCGAGATGCTCGGCTACATGGTCAAGGGCGCCTTCGCTCCCCTCGACGCGTCGAAGTTCGACAACTCGACCGTCTGGCTCGACGGGCTCAAGGAGTCCGTGACCTACGACGGCAAGACCTACGGCGTGCCGTACTACGCCGGTGGCCGCGTCGGCAACTGGCGCAAGGACATCGCCGCCTCGGCCGGTGTGAAGTCCACGCCGAAGACGTACGCGGAGCTCACCGCCGACCTGGACAAGATCCAGAAGAAGCAGGGCGGCAAGTTCAGCGCCTGGTACCAGCCCACCCGTGACTGGTACGCGGCCATGTCCTTCGTCTACGACGCCGGCGGCTCCATCGCGAAGGAGGAGGGCGGCCAGTGGAAGGCCAACCTCTCCTCGGCCGAGTCGGTCAAGGGTCTCAACGAGTTCAAGACCATCGTCGACAAGTACATGCACGGCGACAAGACCAAGGACGAGTCCGACCGTTACATCGTCTACGGCCAGGGCAAGTCGGGCATGATCTTCGGTGCCGCCTGGGAGGGCGCGACCGCCGAGGACCCGAAGAGCGACAAGACCGGCAAGCTCAAGGGCAACCTCGAGAACTTCGTGATGCCCGGCCCGTCCGGCAAGAACCTCCCGGTCTTCCTGGGCGGCTCCGACCTCGCCGTCCCGGTGAAGTCGAAGGCGCAGGCCGTCGCCGCCGAGTGGATCAACGCGTTCACCGGCGCCAAGGGCCAGAAGCTCCTGATGGGCAAGGGCAACCTGCCCAACAACAAGACCGACCTGGTCAGCCTGCAGAGCGACCCGAAGACGGCCGTCCCGGCCACCGCCGCCGAGTCGAGCTGGTTCGTCCCGATGGCGCCGGGCTGGGGCCAGGTCGAGAAGGCCCAGGTCCTGCAGACCATGCTGCAGAACATCGGCACCGGCAAGAAGTCCGTCGCGGACGCCGCGAAGGAAGCGGACGCCGCGATCGACAAGGTCATCAACACCAAGTGACCTGAGAGCAGGGCCCCGTCGGTCCTCCTTCGAGGAGGGGCGGGGCCCTGCCTCCCGTACGGCCCGGCCAAGGTCTCACCCCCTGACGCCCGGCCGTGCGGGCCTTCGCTTTCGAGCCTTCGCTTTCGTACGACCTGAGGGACCGCTGAGGAGCGCGCGATGAGTGCCGCAGACACGACCACCCCTGCCAAGAAGGTGCCGCCACCGCGGCAGGCACCACCACCGGCCGTCGCGAAGGCGCCACGGGCCAGGTGGACCGCGGGTGCGGCGGCGGCCCCCTGGGCCCTGCTCGCCCCGTGCCTGCTGATCCTCGCGCTCGTCCTCGGCTATCCGCTGGTGCGACTGGTCACGCTCTCCTTCCAGAAGTTCGGGCAGTCCCAGCTCTGGGGCTTCCAGCCGGCCGAGTCGGTCGGCCTCGACAACTTCACGAAGGTGCTCTCGGACGACGAGTTCTGGCAGGTGGTCGTCCGGACCGTCCTCTTCGCCGGCGGGGCCGTGGTCTTCACGATGGTCATCGGCATGCTGATCGCGCTGCTCCTGCGGCAGGTCTCGGGCTGGGTCAAGACGCTGGTCAACATCGCGCTGGTGGCGAGCTGGGGCATGCCCATCATCGTGGCCACCACGGTCTTCAAGTGGCTCTTCGACTCCGACTACGGCGTCTTCAACGCCCTGCTCAGCAAGCTGCCCGGCGTCGACATGGTCGGCCACAACTGGTTCGCCAGCGGATGGCAGGGCCTGGGCGTGATCATGCTCCTGGTCGTCTGGGGCGCGGTGCCCTTCGTGGTCATCACGCTCAGCGCGGGACTCACCCAGGTCCCCGCCGAGCTGGAGGAGGCCGCACGGCTCGACGGCGCGGGTTCCTGGGGCGTCTTCCGCCACGTCACGATCCCGATCCTCAAGCCGATCATCGTCATGCTGACGACCCTCTCCGTCATCTGGGACATGGGCGTCTTCCCGCAGGTCTTCGTCATGCGGGGCGGCCACCCGGAGGCGGAGTTCCAGCTCCTCACCACCTACTCGTACGACCGCGCCTTCGTCGTCAACGACTACGCGCAAGGCTCGGCGATCGCCGTGCTCACCGTGCTGCTGCTCCTCGGCGTGGTGGCCGTGTACATGCGTCAGATGCTCCAGATCGGAGAGGTCGAATGAGTGCCGTCGCCACGTCCGGGCGTACGTCCGCCACGGGGCGGAAGTCCTCCGGGCCCCGCAAGTCCAAGCTCGGCTGGAACCTGCTCGGTCTGTTCGTCTTCCTCACCGCGGGCTTCCCCGTCTACTGGATGCTCAACACGGCGATCAAGCCGGCCAAGGACGCGATCGACTCCGATCCGAGCCTGTTCCCCACCGGGTTCACTCTCGACAACTTCCGCCGCGCGTTCGACATCGCCGACTTCTGGGGCCCGGTGGGCCGCAGCCTGATCGTCTCCCTCGCGGTGGTCGTGATCGGCATCGCGGTCGGGATGCTGGCCGCGCTGGCCATCTCCCGCTTCGCCTTCCGCGGCCGCAAGATCGTGATCGTGGGCATCCTCGCGGTGCAGATGATCCCGCTCGTCGCCATGATCATCCCGGTCTTCCTGCTGCTGAACGACCTGGACCAGTACGACAAGCTCTCCGGTCTGATCATCACCTACCTGACGTTCATCCTTCCCTTCACGGTGTGGACGCTGCGCGGCTTCATCGTCAACATCCCGAAGGAGCTGGAGGAGGCGGCGATGGTCGACGGATGCAGCCGTACGAGCGCCTTCATCCGCGTGGTCTTCCCGCTGCTCGCGCCCGGCATGGTCGCGACGTCCGTCTACGCCTTCATCCAGGCCTGGAACGAATACCTCTACGCCCTCATGCTGCTGAGCCAGCAGAACCAGACGGCCACCGTCTGGCTCGGCAACTTCACCACCAAGCACGGCACCGAGTACGCCCCGATGATGGCCGGAGCCACCATGATGGCCGTGCCGATCGTCGTCCTGTTCCTCCTTGTCCAGCGCAAGATGGCCGCGGGTCTGACCGCGGGCGCCGTGAAGGGATAACGCCCCCCGATGACGACATTCGCCAGCGGTACAGACACCCTGACGCGCGACGCCCTGACCGTGCTCCAGCCCGGGTTCACCGGGACCACGGCTCCGGACTGGCTGCTGCGCCGACTCGGTGAGGGCCTCGCCTCCGTCGGCCTGTTCGGCCGCAACATCGCCTCACCCGAGCAACTGGCCGCCCTGACCTCCCAGTTGCGCGCCGAACGTGACGACGTCCTGGTCGCCATCGACGAGGAGGGCGGTGACGTCACCCGACTGGAGGTGCGCACCGGCTCGTCCTTCCCCGGCAACCACGCGCTGGGCGCCGTCGACGACGTGGCCCTCACCGAGGAGGTCGCCCGCGAACTCGGCCGCCGACTGGCCGCGTGCGGGGTGAACCTCAACTGGGCGCCGTCCGCCGACGTGAACTCCAACCCCGCCAACCCGGTCATCGGCGTACGGTCCTTCGGCGCCGACACCGGCCTGGTGGCCCGGCACACGGCCGCCTACGTCACCGGCCTCCAGGCCGCCGGCGTCGCCGCCTGCACCAAGCACTTCCCGGGCCACGGGGACACCGCGGTGGACTCCCACCACGCCCTGCCGCGCATCGACGCGGACCTGTCGGTCCTCCACTCCCGCGAACTCGTCCCGTTCCGGGCCGCCATCGCCGCGGGCAGCCGGGCCGTGATGAGCGCGCACATCCTCGTCCCGGCCCTGGACCCGGACCGCCCGGCCACCCTCTCCCGCCGCATCCTCACGGGCCTGCTGCGCGAGGAACTCGGCTACGACGGCCTCATCGTCACCGACGGCATGGAGATGCAGGCCATCGCGGCGACGTACGGCATCGAGCGGGGCAGCGTGCTGGCGATCGCCGCCGGCGCCGATGCCATCTGCGTCGGCGGCGGACTGGCGGACGACGACACCGTGCGCCGGCTGCGGGACGCCCTGGTCTCCGCCGTCCGGGCCGGCGAGCTTCCCGAGGAACGCCTCGCGGACGCGGCGAACCGGGTGCGGGCCCTGGCCGAGTGGACGGCCGCCGCCTCCGCGGCCCGGAAGGCCTCCCCGGCCCTCTCGGGCCCGGCGGTCCTCTCGTCCACGAATGGCTTGAACGGCTCGAACGGCTCGAACACCTCGGGCGGTACGGGTGGTGCGAGCGGTGCGGGTGGCGTGAACGGTACGAGTGGTACCGGTGTCACCGGCGGTGCGAACGGTGCAGCCGGTACGGGCGGTACAGGCAGCGCGGACGGCGCGGACGGCCCGGACGGTGCCGGCGACGGTACGGCGGCCCGAGCCGCCGATGTGGGCCTGGTCGCCGCGCGGCGCGCGCTGACCGTGACCCGCTCCGCCTCGTACACCCCGCTCACCGAGGCACCCTTCGTCGCCGCGCTCACCCCGGTCGCGAACATCGCCGTCGGCGACGAGACCCCCTGGGGCGTGGCGGCGGAGCTGGCCCGGCTGCTTCCCGGCACCGAGACCGGCAGCTTCGCCGGCGAGGACGCGGCATCCTCGGCGCTCGCGGCCGCCGCCGGGCGGCCCCTCGTCGCGGTGGTCCGCGACGAACACCGTCACCCCTGGATGGCGGCAGCCCTCGACACGCTGCTCGTCTCCCGCCCCGACACCGTCGTGGTCGAGATGGGCGTCCCCCAGTCGGCGCCCCGCGGCGCCCTGCACATCGCCACCCATGGCGCCGCGCGGGTGTGCGGCCAGGCGGCGGCGGAGGTCATCGCGGGCGCCTAGGCCGTGTCCGCAAAGTCGCGCCTGCCCGGCGACGCCTGGCACGCACTCTCGCCGCACCGGGCGAAGACCCAAGTACGTCCAGTACGAGGGC
>NZ_JBSFZS010000085.1:0-35157 GCF_053600395.1 Streptomyces sp. NPDC005070
GCACACGCCGATACGACGCGCACAGCCAAGCCGAGGCAAGCGGTGTCAAGCATCAAGTGAGGCCACAACGTCAAGCATCAACCGAGACAAGACAAGCCCCAGCAGACCTACTGAGTTACAACTTTCTCTACTGGTTCAAGTGCCCGCGCGAGCGCGGGCTGGCCCCTGGGGCCCGACCCCTCTGCGCCTTCGGCACCGGGGCCGGGACCCTGGGGCCGCAGCAAGAGACAGCCCATAGGTAGAGACCCACGGACGGAGTCCGCCTGTCAGAACGTGCCTCCGGCGGGGGCGCTCAGGCTCCGAGATGGCGGGGGCACCGTTCGCGAGTGCCGGCCGAGTGTGGCGTGCGCGGGGTGCTCCCATCCCGTCTGCCGTCGACCCAGGCAGAGCCGAGCAGCCGTGGCCCAGGGCGTCCAGGTCATTCGTCCAGTGGGGCGCTCCACCTTGACGCCCTGAACCACGCCCGCTCCACGGTGTGTGGGTCGACGGCAGACGGGATGGGAGCCGGGGTGAGTGGTGGGATGGGGAGACTGGGCCGGTGACAGCCCAGGACGCGGCGGGGGATGATCCACTCATGCGAATACGACGAGAGGCTCGCTGGGTCTTGTGGGGGCTGTGGCTTGCGTGTCTGGTGTTCTCCATCTGGTTCTTCGCGAAGGTGATCACGCTGTTCCTGTACGAGTCCTGATGGCGCGACAAGGTGTCGTGCCACTCCCGTGCCAGAACGGACGGGGACTCACGGGGAATCGGGGTTCGTCGGGTGCGCACCGCCCCACGCCCCCCAAAGCGGGGAAACCCCAGGCCATGCCCGTGATCGCCCAAGCTCGCTCCTAAAGCGAGTGTCGCAGGTTCGATGCCGGGGGCACCTCAACGGCGGCGGTGCCGTGGCGGGCGTCGTCCGCCTATTGAGCCGCCGACCTACTGATCTCCTCGGATTGTTGTCGGGTGGATGGGTGAGGCTGAGTCCGGTGCCAGCAAGGCAGCCGTCGATGAGGTCGGGCCGTAACTGGATATGGCGAAGTCCGCGGCGGAGGGTGCGTTCGAGGTGGTCGTCGTCGGTGAGGCGGTGTTGGCCAGCGGGCCGCGCCGTAACAGCGACCAGACACCTTCCGCCGGATTCAAGTCCGGTGCATAAGAGTGCAGTTGGACGATGGTGAGCCAGTCGTGATCGTCCGCGTACTGGCGCATGCCGGCGGCGAGATGGGTATTGAGATTGTCCCAGACGAGCACGATCGGGGCCTTGAGCTGGAGGTGCGCGCGCACCGCCAGGTCGCGGTAGTCGCGCCAGGAGAAGCTGTCGCGCCCTTTGCCTTTGTGCTTGCGGTGGCGCCGCGGCCGGTAGATCAGCCGGGACGTTTCTCCTTGCTTGTAGCAGCACATGGCGGCGATCGACCAGCGGCGCCAGGAGCGGCCGCGCACCCGGACCACGGGCGTGTGCCCACGTCGGCCCCAGGTGCGGGCCCGCGGCGGTGTCATGGAAAACCCCGCCTCGTCCTCGAAGACGATGTAGGCCCCCAGCGCCGCCGCGGTCATTCCACGTGCGGCCACACATCCTTCTTCCACAGCTCGACCGCATGCTCGTCGCGTTCCAGCGCGCGGCGGGCCGGGCACTGCCAGGACCAGCCGTGCCGGTGCAGCAGCCGCCAGACGGCCGCCGAGGAGCAGTCGATGCCGAGCTTCCAGGCGATCAGCGCTCTGACCCGTGCCAGGGTCCACCGCTGGTCCTCCCAGCCGTGCTCGGCCGGCCCAAGGGCCAACTCCTCCTCCAGCACGGCGAACTGGCCGTCGGACACCTTGGGGAGTTTGGCCGGTCCCGTGGAGGCGAGGGCGTCCATCCCGCCCTCCTGCCAGGCACGACGCCAGCGCTCCACCGACCGCTCACTCACCCGCAGATCCCTCGCGATCACCGCGGTTCTCTCACTGCGTGCGAACCGCTCACCGGCCTGGTACCGGATCCGCTCACCAAACTGCCGCCGCTCGGCGGTCAGCCCACCACCCTGCGCGTACCGCATACCACCGACCTACCGCAGGGATCAACATCCGACAACAGTCCGAAGAGATCAGTAGGTGCCGAACTCCGGGGTGCTACAGGTGGCGATAAAGCGCTTTGTCCAGGCCCAGCGCAAAGATCTCCACTTGCCCAAATTTGTTTCTGGCAGCGGTGATCTCGCTGGACACCTTATGAGAGCTATCCAGCGTTTCCCAGCCCGAGTAGCTGTTGCTGTTGGGACCCGCTTGAACGCTTCTTTGTACCGCGCCGTCTCCGCCGCGAGCAAAGATCTCCAAGCGCCCCTCACCGTTCCGGACTACGGCAACATTACTGGTCATGTTGCCGCCCAGAGACACCCATCCTTCGCCGTTCCAGCCACCGAAACCACCCCAGCGGTGATATACCGCATTGTCTGTTCCGCGAACGAATACCTCAAGCCGTCCGCCTTCGGCGCGAGCCACCCCTACATCACCTTTGATGCTTCCTCCGAGGGTATCCCACCCTTTCCAACCGTTGCCCTCCTGATAACGGTGGTGCACTGCGCCGTTGGTCCCGCGGGCGAAGATCTGCAAACGCCCGTCGCCGTTCTCGCCAACCGTGATGTTGTCCGAGATCTGCCCGCCCAGAGGGTGCCAGATGTGCCCCTCGTTCCAACCGTTGTCCGGCGCTACCTGCCATTGGTGGTAAACGGCATTATCGATGCCGCGCACGAATACTTCCTCACGCCCGTCGCCGTTCCGGCCAACAGCCACATTGCCCTGGATGTTTCCGCCTAGCGGATCCTCGCCCCATCCACCGTTCCAGCCGTTGTTGACGGCTGTCTGCCAGCGGTGGTACACCCCCTCGTCGTTGCCGCGAGCAAAAATCTCTAGGCGGAGATTGCCGGTCGACACGACTGAGACGTCGCTCGTAATGAACCCGCCAAACCCGACCCAGCCTTCAGGATTCCAGCCATTGCCCGCTTGCCAGCGATGCCATACATCGCTGTTCGTGCCACGGGCGAAAATGGCCAATTCCCCGTTCTCGCTCCGACCAACAGCGACGTTACTACTGGTGAGAGTGCCGCCGAGACCTAGCCAACCCATGTCTCCTCCTTCAGATGGAGGTTTCCTTCGCCTTGAATCTCGTAGCGGCGCTGCCGTGCCGGGGGCACCATTAACCGCCGGCAGGAGAAACAATGGCATCTGACAGTGGCGACTCGAATGTCGGACCGACCTGCCACGACAAACTGTTGAGTCGTCATCTACTGGAATGCGGTTCACCGCGCGAAGAAGTTGACGTGTGAATCTTCTTGTTGACGCGGCAATGTGTTGCCGTCGCACCCGCGAGTACGCGCTCCAACACCAGAATAAAACCGTGACCGCCTAAATGCACGGCAGGCCTCCAAATCATGGGGCCGGTTGACGTCGTACCTCCTTGCCTCCCCAGCCCGGCCGGAGATGACGGCAGATATGGCCAAGGTTGACGCGCGGCCTGCTCGCCGAGGCACACGACGAGGGCCCGGACGTGGACCAGGCGGTGGCCCGAGTGCTTGCTACGACGCCAATGACTGCGAGCCGGGACGTGCGGGCCACAGACGACGGGAGTCGACCTAGAAGGCGTCTGAAAAGCCTGTCACCGGTCCCGTCCCGTAGCGTCCTTGTAGACCCGAAGCGCGGCCTGTATGACCGTCACTGACCGATCTATCTAGAGCTACGGATCAGAAGTTCACGCAGCCCACGAGGCGACTCAGCAACTGGCCGGACCGTCTCAGTTTCCGTCTCATTCAGCGTCATTCACGGCCGTTCAGGCGAGACCGGCGACGATGGCCGCCCCCACAACCGGCCGCCCATGAACGCAGGTGAACGACCCCGTCCGGAGGTCCAAGCCCTACCAACACAGTTGGAAAGCATGTGGGTCGATGGCGGACGGGATGGGAGCTGAGCTGGGTGGTGGCTTGGCCAGGCGAGGCTGAAATCGCATCTGGCACGGCTAGTTGACGGTTTCACTAATCGTGACGGAGTGAATGTGAGGACACATGGACCGCCGAGTTGCACCGACTTGCGTTCGATGCTCCTATGAACGTAGGGGAACCTCTGAGACGGCATGCGCTGGAGAGACTTCGGTGCAGACTCTTGAGCTGGCGAGCGCATCCTATCTATTGCCTCTGCCAGGACTCCAACATCACGAATCGCGCCCGCATCGTGTAAGCGGACCGAAATGCCTCAAGTCGCATTCCCAGTAGAGGAGTAGGAGTCATGGGAACAGGGACATTTCCGGAGATCTGCTCATCAAGCAGAGCGACGGCGGTGTGCTGAACGTGCACGTGAACGAGGATCGGAATCTGGGAACTCTCCTCGTAGCCGCGTCCTCTGACGGATCGTCGGGCACGGATGAGGGTGCGATCCACGGAGACGAGTGCGCTTTTACCGTCGACTGACACAACGGCCACAAGGGCCGTTACGTCGGACGCTTCGGCGTAGATGACGGGCTGGCTGGTCAAACCTATGACCTTGAGCATCCTGAAAGCCGGGCCGACTGGTTTGTTTACGGCAGAACTTTCCCCAGGTCATAGCCAGTAGGCCGACCACCGGGCCAAGGCCTGCCATGGCCCGTGGTCGGCCTACTAGTGCCAGTTCGCTGACGACTACATCGCAGGTCAGGATCCAGTCAACGCCGACTGGCTCTACCGGGGCGCTATCGGGCTCCGTAGTCCGGGCTGGGCCGGGGCAACCCCGACCTGTCAAAAAGATCAAGGGCATCACGATCGCCAAGTACCGGCGGATGAGGAGGAAGTCAGATGGGCGCTTGGGGCGAAGTTGAGGGCGACGGAGTGACGAAATCTGGTCCCGCCGGGATTGTTCAGAGCAACAAAATGCGTCTTGCAGTCACAGGGTCTGACAACCGCGTCTACGAAAACTCGTCTGATGGAGGACCGTTCGGCGGCTGGGAGCAGGCTAACCTGGATGGATTGAGTGCATCCGAACCGGCCTACACTCTCTTCCACGGAGCGGGGGTTCTGTTTTACCGAGGTATGGACAACCGGATCTACAACGGGGGTGCTGCCGACGACGTGGAAGTTGAAGGCGGAGGCCTGACAGGTTCGGCGCCAACTGCCCTGGCCGACGGTCCCCATTTGCACTTGTTCGTGCGTGGACTCGACAACCGCATCTACCACAACAAAGCCCAATCCGACACGCCGTTCGGCACTTGGACGGAGGTAGGGGGCGGTGGACTGACGCCTTCGAGTCCGGGCGCCGTCATGGTCGGAGATTTCGTGCATCTGTACGTGCGCGGTGAAGATCTCCGCGTCTACCACAACCGGGCACGTCGAGGACAGCCGTTCGGCAGTTGGGTCGAGGTCGAAGGTGGGGCCCTGACGATGTCCGGGCCGGCTCCTGTTGTGTTCAACGGTGGCGTGCATCTGTTCGTGCGCGGGACCGACGACCGGATCTACCGCAACGCTGGCGACGGCGACCACTTCGGTGGCCAATGGGTTGAGGTCGAAGGTAGCGGCATAACCCCATCGAGGCCCGCTCCCATTGTTTTCAACGGCGCGGTGAACCTATTCGTGCGCGGGACCGACGACCGGATCTACCTCAATCGCTTGAATACTTGAGGGGTGGATACTGCCCCGCCTACGGGTCGGATGCGGAGGTGCTCTTCGAGGTGATGGAGCCGACCCTTCGCGGTCTGCCGTTCAGGCCGGCTCACGTCGTACTGCGGCAGGGGAGCCGGGAGACGGAGACCCGAGTGGATCTGTGATGCGGTACAGCAACGGAGTACAGCAACCCCAGCAATCGTCGGCACCCAGCATCGACCGTCCCGCCCCTCTCGGCAGCCTGTATGACCTCCAATGACCGATCTCTTTAGAGCTACGGATCAGAAGGTCGCGTGCCACAGCCGTGCCACATCGTGCGGTCAACCAGGGTCAATGACGGCTCGTCGCAGTCGAGACGCGCTGTTGACCTGGAAGACGACTACAGCCGGAGCGACCTGGGAGACTTCTCTCATGAGCACGTCCGCCCTTACAAGGCCGCGGTCTGCCCTACTCCGGCGCAGTCATGCTTGGGCCGGTGACTGGCGAGGTGTTCACGGGAGCCGGTTCAGATGATTCGGGCGTTTTGGCCTCACAGCCAGAGCCTTGTTCCTACGCTGAGTTCGTTCGGAGCCGCGTAGGTTTGGGGATCAAGTGGACGTTGAGATCGTGCAGTTGGTTGGGCAGGCAGGGCCGGCCGTGACGGCGGCGGTGGGGGCATACGGGGCAGCGGTGCTGACCCGTGCGCAGGATGCTGCTACCGACGCCACGGTCAGTCTTGGGCAACGGATTCTTCAACTGGTTTGGCGGCGTCGGGACGAAGCGGGTCAGGCGGAGCTGGAACGGGTAGTGGGTGAGGCTGCCGATGAGCAGGACGACGCGTACTCCACGGCCGTGCTGAGCCGCCTCCTCAGGCAGGCATTGCAGGACGATCCCGCACTCCGGGAGGAACTGGCTGCTGTAATGCCCGCTCCTGCGCCGGGCACGGTCAATGTCACGGCCTCCGGTGAGCGGTCAATCGCCGCTCAGCACATCGGTACCGCGATCACCGGTGACGGTCACACCGCCCCGCGGTCGTGAGTACGGACAAGGATCGACCTCGGCCGGGGACCGAGGCGGCCGGACCGAGATCGATCGCCGCCCAGCACATCGATAACGCCTTCACGGGCGATGTACTGCCAGCCGAGGCACTGCACGCACCAAGCAAGGTCACAGCGGCCCGGGGCACCTCGAATCTGCCTCCGGTCTCCCTCTGCCTGGGGCGGGAGGAAGAACTGGGCTGGCTACGGCGCATCCTGGCTAGTCGGCACGAGGGTGCGATCACCCAGAGCGGGACGGTGCACGGTCTGGGCGGGATCGGCAAGACCACGCTCGCCCTGCACTACGCCCACCGTCACCGCGGCGACTACGCCCTGATCTGGTGGATCAACGCTGCGTCCCCCGACGAGATCGAGGCCTCCCTCATCGGCCTCACCCACACCCTGACGCCCGACTGGTCCGCTACCGCAGGGCGGGAGGCGCAAGTGGCGTGGGCGATGCAGTGGCTGGCCTGGCATCCGGACTGGCTGCTGGTCTACGACAACGTGGAGAACCCCGACGATCTCGTCCCGTACACCGGTGCACTCCACCGAGGCCATCACCTCGCCACCAGCCGACGCACCACCGGCTGGCCCGACAGCGCCCCCACTCTGACCCTGGGCAACCTCGACCCCGACGACGCCACCACCCTGCTGTGCCGGCTCGTGTTCAAGGAGAGCCCCACACCCCGGGAGCAGACCGAAGCCCGGTCCCTTGCCGTCGAGCTGGGGTACTTCCCGCTGGCGATCAAGCAGGCCGGCGCCTATCTGGCCCAGAACCGCGGCATCAGCCTGTACTCCTACCGCCGTCGGCTGAACACCAAACTTGCCAAGACCGCCCACGGCACGGATACCGAACGCACCCTCGCCCGCATCTGGGACGTCACCCTCCACACGCTGGAGGAGGCCGATCCGCTGGCCGTGGAGTTGCTGTACACCGCTGCCTGGCTGGCACCCGACGACATCCCCCACAGCCTGTTCACCCCGCCCGGCACCGACCCGGACGACATCGCCGAAGCCGTCGGAACCCTTGCCGCGTACAGCATGGTCACCGACACCGGCACCACTTTGAGCGTCCACCGCCTGGTCCAGGCAGTCCTACGCGCCCCGCAGAGCACCGACGGCACTCAGCCGCCCCGGCACCTGCAAGGACGCGATCGTGCCGAACAGGCGGTACTCCGCAGTCTGACCCCGCCAGCAGGCCACGACACCCCTACCGGAGAGCAGTGGGACACCCTCACCCCCCACCTCGTCACCCTCGCCGCCACCAGACCACCCGAACACCACAACACCCCGCTCACCAGCGCATACGAGACTGTTGGTCATCGGCTCCACCAGCAAGGCCACACGGCCCGCGCCATTCCCCTGTACGAGGCCGCCCTCGCCCAATGGGAGCAAGTCCTGGGCAACACCCACCCCAACACCCTGCAAAGCCGCAACAACCTCGCCAGCGCCTACTACGCCGCCGGGGATCTGGGACGCGCCATCCCCCTGCTGGAGGCCGTCCTCGCCCAGTGCGAGAAAGTCCTGGGCGACACCCACCCCAACACCCTCACCAGCCGCAACAACCTCGCTGGCGCCTACCGGGCGGCGGGGGACCTGGAGCGGGCCATCCCCCTACACGAGGCCGTCCTCGCCCAGTGCGAGAAAGTCCTGGGCGACACCCACCCCAACACCCTCACCAGCCGCAACAACCTCGCCAACACCTACCAGTCGGCGGGGGACCTGGAGCGGGCCATCCCCCTACACGAGGCCGTCCTCGCCCAGTGCGAGAAAGTCCTGGGCGACACCCACCCCCACACCCTGGCCGGCCGCAGCAACCTCGCTGGCGCCTACCAGTCGGCGGGGGACCTGGAGCGGGCCATCCCCCTACACGAGGCCGTCCTCGCCCAGTGCGAGAAAGTCCTGGGCGACACCCACCCCCACACCCTGGCTGGCCGCAGCAACCTCGCTGGCGCCTACGAGTCGGCGGGGAATCTGGGACGGGCCATCCCCCTGCACGAGGCCGTCCTCGCCCAGTGCGAGAAAGTCCTGGGCGACACCCACCCCCACACCCTCACCAGCCGCAACAACCTCGCCAACACCTACCAGTCGGCGGGGGACCTGGAGCGGGCCATCTTCCTGTACGAGGCCGTCCTCGCCCAACGGGAGCAAGTCCTAGGCGACACCCACCCCCACACCCTCACCAGCCGCAACAACCTCGCCAACACCTACCAGTCGGCGGGGGACCTGGAGCGGGCCATCCCCCTGCACGAAGCCGTCCTCGCCCAACGGGAGCAAGTCCTGGGCAACACCCACCCCCACACCCTGCAAAGCCGCAACAACCTCGCCGGTGCCTACCGGGCGTCTGGGGACCTGGAGCGGGCCATCTCCCTGTACGAGGCCGTCCTCGCCCAGTGCGAGCAGGTCCTGGGCGACACCCACCCCCACACCCTCACCAGCCGCAACAACCTCGCCAGCACTTACGAGTCGGCGGGGGACCTGGAGCGGGCCATCCCCCTGCACGAAGCCGTCCTCGCCCAACGGGAGCAGGTCCTGGGCGACACCCACCCCGACACCCTCACCAGCCGCAACAACCTCGCCAGCACTTACGAGTCGGCGGGGGACCTGGAGCGGGCCATCCCCCTGCACGAAGCCACCCTCGCCCAGTGCGAGAAAGTCCTGGGCGACACCCACCCCGACACCCTCACCAGCCGCAACAACCTCGCTTACGCCTACCAGTCGGCGGGGGACCTGGAGCGGGCCATCTTCCTGTACGAGGCCGTCCTCGCCCAGTGCGAGCAGGTCCTGGGCGACACCCACCCCCACACCCTCACCAGCCGCAACAACCTCGCTGGTGCCCGTCGAAAACTCGAAGCCGTACAGCACGGAAGTACAGCAACCTCAGTGCCCGAGGCTGCACCTCAAAAGCCGTCCACGGCTGATTGAGCAGCCCGAGAACCATCAATGACCTTCCCGCCGAGAGTTCGGGACGAAGAGGTCGTGCCAGACCCGTGCCAGATCGTGCGGGGAACCGCGGAGAACACCGGGGAATCAGAAGCACCGCATCAAGCGCTGAGCATCCTCCCACCACAGGTCAGCCCCGCAGTAAGCCCTAGATCACCTCAGCTTCCCAAGCTGATGGCTCAGCGGTTTGGACAGCTCATATCTATTGGGACGCCTGTGGCCCCTCAGCATCCCTGCGGCTGGACACGACATGCCGCGCGATCGAGGACAAGGCCAGCTCGCGATCCTCGTCAACCACAAGCCAACCCTTGCCTAGAAGCGATTGCAGCACTGGGCGAACCGCTTCACCCAGCTCCTGCGCCAAGTTGTCATCCGTAGGGGAGGCGCCGTCCTGGACGAGGCTCGCCACGTGGAACACGACGGCTTCTTCCCCCGCGGTGATGTTGAAGTCCATGAGGTGAAGGTATGCGAGCCCTTTGGCCGCAACACGCTGAGGGCCCTGCGGTGACGGGCCCGCCGTCACGGCTTGCTCTGGTCGACGGCACCGACGGCGTGGTCGAGGTCCGCGGGGGCTGAGCGAGGCATACGCGTGCGTGGCCGGTCGGCGCGCCCGCCGTCGGCTGAGGTTCGGACGGGTGCCTCGACGGTGCCGGCCGTCAGTCGAGTGCGGCGAAGCTGGGCCGTCTCTGGGCCGTCCGAGGGGCGCCAAGGCCGACCGATGGCGACCGACAGTGACAGACGGTCTACAGACGTCAGCGGCGGAACCCCAGGTCAGAGAGCCCCCGCCGAACGGGTTTCCCCCGAGGGCTAGCCGTCAGGCAAGATGGGGTGTATCTGCCCACTGCCGATTTCAAGCGTCCGGACGGTTTCTCTTGGCTGAGTTCATTTACACCATGCGCAAGACGCGCAAGGCGCACGGCGACAAGGTGATCCTCGACGACGTCACCCTGAGCTTCCTCCCGGGCGCGAAGATCGGTGTGGTCGGTCCGAACGGTGCCGGTAAGTCCACCGTTCTCAAGATCATGGCGGGCCTCGAGCAGCCCTCCAACGGTGACGCGTTCCTGTCGCCCGGCTTCAGCGTCGGCATCCTCATGCAGGAGCCGCAGCTCGACGAGTCCAAGACGGTGCTGGAGAACGTCCAGGACGGTGCCGCCGAGCTGATGGGCAAGCTCAACCGCTTCAACGAGGTCGCCGAGCTGATGGCGACCGACTACTCCGACGCGCTCATGGAGGAGATGGGGAAGCTCCAGGACGACCTGGACCACTCCAACGCCTGGGACCTCGACGCGCAGCTCGAGCAGGCCATGGACGCGCTGGGCTGCCCGCCCGGCGACTGGCCGGTCACCAACCTCTCCGGTGGCGAGAAGCGCCGTGTGGCGCTCTGCAAGCTGCTGATCGAGGCTCCGGACCTGCTCCTCCTCGACGAGCCCACCAACCATCTCGACGCCGAGTCGGTGAACTGGCTGGAGCAGCACCTCACGAAGTACGCGGGCGCCGTCGTCGCCGTCACTCACGACCGGTACTTCCTGAACAACGTCGCCGAGTGGATCCTCGAGCTGGACCGCGGCCGCGCCATTCCCTACGAGGGCAACTACTCCACGTACCTCGACAAGAAGTCCACCCGCCTCAAGGTCGAGGGCCGCAAGGACGAGAAGCGCCAGAAGCGCCTCAAGGAAGAGCTGGAGTGGGTCCGGTCCAACGCCAAGGGCCGTCAGACCAAGTCCAAGGCCCGCCTCGCCCGTTACGAGGAGATGGCGGCCGAGGCCGACAAGATGCGGAAGCTGGACTTCGAGGAGATCCAGATCCCGCCGGGCCCGCGGCTGGGCTCCATCGTCGTCGAGGTCAAGAACCTCTCCAAGGCGTTCGGCGACAAGGTCCTCATCGACGACCTGTCCTTCACCCTGCCGCGCAACGGCATCGTGGGTGTCATCGGCCCGAACGGCGCGGGCAAGACCACGCTGTTCAAGATGATCCAGGGCCTGGAGACGCCGGACTCCGGCGCGATCAAGGTCGGCGACACGGTCAAGATCAGTTACGTCGACCAGAGCCGCGCCAACATCGACCCCAAGAAGACGCTGTGGGCCGTCGTCTCCGACGAGCTCGACTACATCAACGTCGGTCAGGTCGAGATGCCGTCGCGGGCCTATGTGTCCGCCTTCGGCTTCAAGGGCCCGGACCAGCAGAAGCCCGCGGGTGTCCTCTCCGGTGGTGAGCGCAACCGGCTGAACCTGGCACTGACCCTCAAGGAGGGCGGCAACCTGCTGCTCCTCGACGAGCCCACCAACGACCTCGACGTGGAGACGCTGTCGTCGCTCGAGAACGCGCTGCTGGAGTTCCCCGGTGCGGCCGTGGTCATCTCCCACGACCGCTGGTTCCTGGACCGGGTCGCGACGCACATCCTCGCGTACGAGGGTGAGTCGAACTGGTACTGGTTCGAGGGCAACTTCGAGTCGTACGAGAAGAACAAGATCGAGCGTCTCGGTGCCGACGCCGTGCGCCCGCACCGCGCCACCTACAAGAAGCTGACCCGGGGCTGATCTTGCGGCACATCTACCGCTGCCCGCTGCGCTGGGCGGACATGGACGCATACGGCCACGTCAACAACGTGGTGTTCCTCCGCTACCTGGAGGAGGCCCGTATCGACTTCCTGTTCCGCCCGGAGAAGGACTTCAAGCAGGGGTCCGTGGTAGCGCGCCACGAGATCGACTACAAGCGGCAGCTCGTCCACCGGCACGCGCCGGTGGACATCGAGCTCTGGGTGACGCAGATCCGGGCGGCGTCCTTCACGATCACGTACGAGGTCAAGGACCCCGACCAGGTCTACGTCACCGCCTCGACCGTGATCGTGCCGTTCGACTTCGAGCGGCAGCGCCCCCGGCGGATCACCGCCGAGGAGCGCGACTTCCTGGAGTCGTACCGCGACGACGAGGACGAGGCCGTCGCGGCATGACAGTCCTGCACCTCGCCGACGCGGGGGAGGCGGCGGATCTCGCCGCCTTCCTCTCCCGGCTCGTCCACTACGACCGCGCGGCCGCCGTGCGCCTGAAGGCGCACGGCACCACGCTCGCGGTCTTCGGCCGGCCGCCGTCGTTCGAGGTCCTCGCGATCCGTACGGCACGGCTCGCCAAGCCGTACGAGCACGGGCTCGACGTCACCCTGGACGTGACCGTCTCCGCCGGTGAACTCCTGGAGTCCGTCGAGGAGCCGGCGGCCACCGTCGGTGTCCCGGCCGCCGTCACCGGGCCTCCGTGGGCCGGGGTCCTGCCGCCGCGCGGCGGCTGGCGGGTGGAACCGGGCCTGCCGGGACCGGACGCCGTGCGGGCGAAGGTCGCCGAGGCGGTGGCCGAATTCCGGTCGCGCACCGAGGAGTTGGCTCCCGAGCTGCGGACCCGTGCCGAACTCGACCGGGTCGGGCGGGAGATATGGTCCCGGCCGATCGGCGACACCGGGCTTCCCGTGCGGGCCGCGCACGCCGCGCAGGCCCTGGGATTCCTGCGGCCCGTGCCGCCCGCGCCCGTCGCGGTGGACGCGTCCGTCTCCGCCGAGGGACAGCTCCCGCCGGGCGGCAGCCCGTTGACGCTGTACTCGTCCGGCGCGTGGCTGCGTCTGCGGACGCCGTTCGGGTCGGTCGCCGTCCGCCGGGCGGGACTCGGCTCGCTGGGCGTCAGCGTCAACTGACCCCGTGCGTTCGGCCGGCGGTCAGCCCGCCGTGTTCACCATCGACGCGGCCGCGTACGTCAGGTAGTTCCACAGCGTGTGCGTGTGCTCCTCGGAGAGGCCGAGCTCGTCGACGGCCACCCGCATGTGCTTCAGCCACGCGTCGTGCGCCGCCTGGTCGACCTTGAACGGGGCGTGCCGCATCCGCAGCCGGGGGTGGCCGCGGTTGTCGCCGTACGTCGTCGGGCCGCCCCAGTACTGGATCAGGAACAGCGTGAGGCGCTCCTCGGCCGGGCCCAGGTCCTCCTCGGGGTACATGGGCTTCAGCAGCGGATCCCCGGCGACACCCTCGTAGAAACGGTGGACGAGGCGCCGGAAGGTCTCCTCGCCGCCGACCTGCTCGTAGAAGGTCTGCTCCTGAAGCGTGCCGCGCCGAATCTCTTTCACGCCCCCATGTTCTCAGACGGGGCGACCGAGGACTCCGGGCTTAGGACCACTCCCGTTCCGGGCGGCGCGGGGAGGGATTCGGGACGGCCGGTGCGGCGCTCGCCTCGCGGGCCGTTCGGCAGCACAGTGGAGGTATGGGCGCGCACGCTCTCGAAGCATCAGGACCCGGCCCCGATGACCTCGCCGCCTCGGCGCGGGCGTCCCTGGTGCGCGGGATCGAGCGGAGCGGGGCCTGGGAGAGCGATCCCGTCTGGCGTGAGGCCTTCGAGGCCGTACCGCGCCATCTGTTCGTGCCGTACTACTACCTCGGCGTGGTCGGCGGTTACGAGCGCCTGTGGGGCGAGGACCCGGACCCGCGGGTCCGGGACCGCTGGCTGCGCGGCGCGTACGCGGACGCCCCGCTGGCCACCCGGGTACGGGACGGGGAACTGGTCTCCTCCAGCAGCCAGCCGTCGCTGATGGCGAAGATGCTGGCCGAACTGGAGGTACGGGACGGGGACGCCGTCCTGGAGATCGGCGCCGGAACCGGCTACAACGCGGCGCTGCTCGCGTACCGGCTCGGCGACGGCCTGGTCACCACGGTCGACCTCGACGTGGAGATCACGGACGCGGCGCGGCAGCATCTGGACGTCGCCGGGTACCACCCGACCGTCGTCACCGGGGACGGAGCACGCGGGGTACCCGAGCGCGCTCCCTTCGACCGGATCGTCGCCACCTGCACGCTGACCACGATCCCGCGCTCCTGGCTGGTCCAGTCACGCCCCGGAGCCCGCGTCCTCGCGCCGCTGGCCACCGGCCTGATCACGCTGAAGGTGCGGGACTCCGGTCATGCCGAGGGACGCTTCCTGCACACGTCCGCCTTCTTCGTGCCCCTGCGCGGTGCCACCCGTCCGGAACCGGAGCCGGAGCCGGCCCGGGTCGTCGGGGTGCCGCGCCGAGCCCGCGGCCACGACCTGTTCCGTTTCCTGCTCGCCCTGACGGCCGGACGCCTGGACCCGCACGACGCCTACGCGCTGTGGGAGCGCGAGGGGCAGCCGCAGCGCGAGCGGTACGGGGTCACGGTCGGCGAGGACGGCGTCCGCGCCTGGCTGGACGACCCCGAGGGGCCGTACACCTGGCCGCTGCCCTGAGCACGTCCGAGCCGCTCCCGACCGCCGAGCGCGTTCCGTGGCGGAACTCGGCCGCGCCGGAACTCAGCCGCGCCGGATCGTGATCGTCGTCCAGGCGCCCACGTGCACCCGGTCGCCGTCCTGCAGCGGCACCGGCACGAACGGCTGGATGGGCTCCTCGCCGCCGTTGACCGTGGTCCCGTTCGTCGAGTTCTGGTCGACGACCGCCCAGGTGCTGTCCGGCTGCTGGACCAGGACCGCGTGCTGGTGCGAGACACCCGGGTCCTCCGGGGGCACCGACAGGTCGATGTCCGGGGATTCGCCGGTGGAGTGCCGGCGGCGGCCGATGGTGATCTGGTTGCCGAGGAGCGGGCGCTGCAGCTCCGGCGAGTACGCGGGCAGGTTCAGGCCCGCGGCCTCGGGTCCGGAGCGCTGCATCATCGCCATGAAGTACTCGCGGTCCGGCGCGATGGTCGCGCTCCAGGACAGCGACTGCTGCTGTGGCGGCGGCTGCTGCTGGTAGCCGGGACCGGGCGGAGCCTGGGTGGCGCCGGGCTGCGGGTAGCCGTAGCCGGCCTGGGCCGGGCCGCCCTGAGCGCTCGGGCCGCCGGGGCCGCCCTGGCCGCCGGGCATGCCGGACGACGGCGGGGGGATCACCCAGTCGTCGTCACCGCCGCCGAAAGCCTGGCCGCCGGGCTGCGGGCCGCCCTGTCGCTGCGGTCCGCCCTGGGTGTAGGGCGGCGGGGAGGGCTGCTGGGTGTAGGCCTGCTGCGGGGCGCCGGGACCGCCGGGCGCGGACGGCGCCGCCTGCCGGGACGGGTCGCCGAAGCCCTGGTCGCCGAAGCCCTGGTCGCCGAAGCCCTGGGGGCCGCCGTACGGCTGGGCCCCCGGGCCCGGCGGGATCGGTTCGGCGGGCCGGTTCATCTGTGAGGGCCGCGAGCTCTGGTACTCGAACGGGTCGTGACCGTGGCCACCGGGACCCGGACCGCCCGGCTGTCCCTGCCCGGGCTGTGGGAAGCGCGGCCCCGGATCCCGGCCGCCGGGACCACCCGGACCACCCGGACCGCCGTACGGCGACTGTGTGCCGGGAACACCGTCGCCGTACGGCGACTGTGTGCCGGGAACACCGGGAACACCGGGGCCGCCCGCCGCGCCGGCCGGCGGACGCGGTGCCGCCGGTGTGTACGAGGTCGCCGTGTTCGTCAGGAAATTCCACCGGCACTCCTCGCAGAACGGCGCCGCGCCCTCACGGGGCGTGCGGCACTGCGGGCAGAGCTCGGCGCCCGGGTCCGGCACACCGGAACGGCCGCCGGGCGCGGGCGGCGGCGAACCGGGCGCGGGGTAGCTGTAACCGCCGCCGGGCGGCGGCGGGGGGAGCGGGGGAACACCGGCCATGCGGTGACCGCAGACCTCGCACCAATCGTCGGAATTCGACTGGTGTCCGTTCGGGCATGTCGGCATGTCGGTCCTTCCCCCTTCCCTTTTCCGGTCGTCATGACCGGGTTTCTCCGGATCCCAGCGGGAACCGGGCTCGCTGCTTCCCACTACTTCTTTACACGAACAGTCTTTGTGGACCGTGTCTCGAGGGTCATTTCGTCGGCCTCCGCGACACGCGCTTTCAATCGCACAGTACCTGCCGCGACGTCGACGACGTCCACCACCTTCGCGAGCAGTTTCGCAGTATCGGCGTTTCCGGAGGTTCCGGCGAGTTGAACGGCCCGTCCCAGCTTGGCCGTTGCTCCGTCGACATCTCCCGCTTTGCGAAGGTCGAGACCCTGTTGGATGACTTGTGCCAGTTCAGCCTGACCCGTGTAGTGCGCGACCTGCGGATTGATGGTCGTCGAGGCGGCCATGTCGTCGGTCCACACGGCCCGTACGAGCCCCTGCGCGCCGAGGTTCTGCACGCTGCCGTCGCTGTGCGGGATCACCAGCGACACGCGGGCGGCGAGCATCTCCTGGCCGATCCCGGCCGTCGGGACCTGGACGCACACGTGGTAGTCGCGGGACTCGTCGCCCCAGGAGCCGGTCGGGTAGTCGCCCGCCCGGGGTCCGGCGTCGGTGCGGCGGTCCGTCAGTTCCTCGACCGTGGGCGCCACCTGCTTGACGAACTTGATCTCGGTGCCGACCGGTGTCCACACCCGCAGGGCCACGTCGGCGACCTCCTTGCCCATGGCCGTCTCCATCATGTGCGTGAAGTCGGCGGCGAGGGCCGCGGGGTCGGCGACGATGTCGGCGGTGCCGAGCAGCGCCGAGGCGATCCCGGTGACCTCCTTGACCTCCCAGTCGGTGCCGACTCCGCGCGCGTCGCACGTGAAGCGTCCGGCACAGGAGTCCAGCGCGGCCCGCAGGTCCTCGGGCGACTCGTGCTCGTTGCGGCCGTCGGTCAGCAGGATGCCGTGCCGGATCGCCACCTCCGCGGAGGACAGCAGCCGGTCGGCCAGCCGCAGCCAGGTGCCGATCGCCGTGCCGCCGCCCGCGCTCAGCTTGCGCAGCGCCTGCTTGGCCTGGTCGCGGGTGGACGCGTCCGCCACGGCGAGCCGTCCGTTGCCCGGGTAGACCTCCTTGGCGACGTGTGTGCCGCCGATCACGGCGAAGTGGACCCCGTCGCGCAGGGTGTCGATCGCGGCGGCCGTCGCGTCGCGGGCGTTGCGCATCTTGGCCGACGGGTAGTCCATCGAGCCCGAACAGTCGACCATGACGGCCACGGCGGCGTCCGGTCCCTGGCCAGCCGTGTACAGGTGCGGTGCTGCGACCGCGCTTCCGATGGTGCCGCCGCCGGTGGCGCTCACCGTGACGATCGCGTTGACCTCGCGGCCGCCCTCCGGCAGGTACTCGTTCTGGTACACGTCGACCGAGAACTGCGGCGCGTTCGACTTCGAGAAATTGGCCATGCCTTCTCTGTCCCCCTCGGGCCTCCGCCCCCTGCGGAGGTGCTGACTGTGTGCGGACCGGTCCCCTCCGGTCCGCGGCCGCCCCCGTTCGTTCGCGGCCTCAGGCCGATCCTGCCCCCTGGGAGGGGGCGGGGAACGGCAGGACGGCCACTGTTACGTTGTCGTGGCCCCCGCCGTCCAGGGCGTGACCGACCAGGACCCGGGCGCTGTGCAGCGGCCTCTCGGCGGCGTCGAGGGGAACGGCCTCGGCCATCTCCTCCGCCGTCTCCGCGTAGTTCCACAGTCCGTCGGTGCACACCACGACCACACCGGGCCGGTCCGGCTTGAACGAGACGGTGTGCGGCTCCAGTTCGTAGGCGTCGGCGCCGAGCCAGCCGGTGATCGCGTGGGCGCGCTCGTCGGCGTACGCCTCCGCCTCGTTCATCAGGCCCGCAGCGACCATCTGCGCGGCCCACGAGTCGTCCTCGGTGAGCCGCGCGGGCGTCGAGGAGCGGTCCACGGGAACCCAGTAGACGCGGCTGTCGCCGACCCAGCCGACGATCAGCAGGGAGGGCGTCACGAGGGCGCCGACGATGGTGCAGGCGGGCGCGTTCACGTGCGGCGCGTGCTCGCCCTGCGCGGTGGACGGGTCGGCCAGCGCGTTGACGGCCTCCGAGGCCGCGACGATCGCCTCGTGCATGGCCTGCTGCGGATGCGTGCCCAGCGGAAGGGCCGCGAGGAGCGACTCGTTGGCCGCGTGGGAGGCGGCGAGCGACGCCTCGTCGGGGCGGGTCGCGGAGGAGACGCCGTCGCAGACGATCGCGACGACCGCGGGGGAGCCGTCGGGCAGCGCGGTCGAGGAGACGGCGAACGCGTCCTCGTTGCGGTGGTGGCGCAGACCCCGGTCGCTGACCGCGGCGACCGCGCCCAGCTCCTGCTCCATGTGGTCCCGTTCCCGTGGCTGCGCGTGCCCGCAGTTCTCGCAGTAGCCGTCGGTGTCCACCTGGCCCGCACGGCAGGCCACGCACAGCTTGGCGCCCGCCGAGGGAACCGGGAGGTCGCCGGTGCGGGGATCGGCGGGGACCTCACGGTCCGGGCCGTCGGCCGGAGGGGCGAGCGGGTACTCGTCGGGCTCCGAGGGCCGGTCGAACCGCACGCCCGAGGGCTGCCCGGCGGGCCGCCTGGCGGCGGCCGGCCGGACGGCCGCGGGGTCCCCCTGCGGGTGCTCCGGGCGCTCGGGGCGCGCCGGGCCCTCGGGGTGCTCCGGGTGCTCCGGGTGTTCAGGATGGGGCAGTTCGGAACCACCCGAATCGGTGCCCGGGATGTCGGCGGCGCGGTGCACCGGCGCGGGCATGTCCGTACTGCCGGTCTGCCGCGCCCGCGGCCAGCCCACGGACGGGGTGGCCGGCGGCAGGTCGGGCGACGTGCCGTTCATGGCGATCGTGGGGTGGTCCTGCGACGGTGCGGCCACCGTCGACAGGTCGTAGCCGCACGCACCGCAGAAACGGTCGGCCGCGTCCAGCGGCTCCTCGCAACTGGGGCACCGCGAAAGGGCCGTCGGCTGGGGCATCTGGGACATCAATCACACCCACGTCCGGGGGCGGTAACGGTTTGCACGTTCCACCAGGTCGATCCTTTCCTCGCCGCCCCGCGCGAGCCGGGCCAGCGTCCGGTACGAACGTTCGAGGCCGAAACGGAGGCCACGTTCGTCCAACTCGCTGCCGAGCAGCGCGGTTCCGCCTCCGGAAGCCGGAGCGGAACCCTGGCTACCGGAGAGTACCCAGTCCAGCGCGCAGCCGAGGACCTCCGTCGACAACTGCTCGCGGCGCACCGCGTCCAGACCGAATCCGTCGAGCGCCTCCACCTGCCCGGCCGCGGCCGTCAGTTCGTCGAGGAACGGCGCCGCCGTGTCCGTGACCGGCCGCTGCCGCAGCCGCGCCCGCACGGCGGCGACACGCGCCGCCGTGTAGTGGATCGACGACTCCGGCACGGATTCCAGGGTGCGTACGGCGCCACGGCGGTCGCCCGCCGCGAGCTGCACCCTGGCCAGCCCGAACGCCGCGCTCACATAGCTGGGGTCGGTCGTCCACACCAGCCGGTAGTACTCGGCGGCGTTGTCGAGCTGGCCGAGCACCTCCGCGCAGACACCGAGGGCCAGCTTGGGCGCGGGCTCGCCGGGGAAGGCGTCGTAGACCGCGTCGAAGGACAGCGCCGCGGTCTCGTTCTCGCCGGTCGCCAGCGCCGTGACACCGCGGTACCAGACCACCCGCCAGTCGTCCGGGTGATCGGCCTCCAGCGCGTCGACGGCCGAGCCGGCGCCGCCGGGTTCACCCATCTCCAGGCGGGCCCGCAGCTCCCGCAGCCGGAGCTCCGGCGAAGCGGCGGGCGCGGCCCGCAGCGCGGCGATCAGCTCCGCGGGCGCGGACGCCATGAGCCCCGCGAGGAAACCGGCGTTCGGGTCGCCGGGGTCCACCCGCGGCACCGGCAGGGCGAGCGCGGTGGCCGCCGCCGGGACGGGTCTGACCAGGGCGGCCGAGGCGGGCGGACCGGGCGGCAGCGGCCGGCCCCCGTTGACCGCCGCGGGCGGCCGGGACACGCCCTTCTTCCCTCGCGCGGGGACCACACGGGCCCCCAGCCGCGACACGTCCGCGGCGGCCTTCCCGAACAGCTCGGTGTCGGTGACCCTGGTCTCGGGTCCGAACAGCGTCGACAGCGAAGGCCGCGCCCGCCCCGTCTGGAGCGAGACGACCTCGCGCAGCACGCCCGTGAGCTGCTCGGACATCTCCTGCGCCGAGGAGAACCGGCGGGCCGGGTCGGGGTCGGTGGCCCGGACGAGCAGCCGGTAGAACGACTCGTACTGCCGGAAGACCTCGATGTTGTCGGGGTCGGGCAGGGAGTCCACGAAGACGTTCGTGTAGCCCTGGAAGTCGAAGGCGAGGACGGCGAGCGTACGCGCGACGGTGTAGAGGTCGGAGGCGACCGAGGGGCCCACCTCGGCCACCTCGGGGGCCTGGTAGCCCACCGTGCCGTAGATGGCCGACTCGTCGTCGTCCATCCTGCGCACCGCGCCCATGTCGATCAGCTTGAGCTGGTCCTCTGTCTGGATCGCGTTGTCGACCTTGAAGTCGCAGTACAGCAGGTTGCGGCTGTGCAGATGGCCGAGGGCCTCCAGGGCCTCGATGCCGTACGCGCAGGCCTGCTCCACCGGCAGCGGGTCGCGCTTGCCGTCCGCCGTGCGCCGCCCGTTGGCCAGCTCCTTCAGCGACTTGCCGCCCACGTACTCCATGACGATGTACCCGTCCAGCGAACCCGTCCGCTGGTCGAGGTGCTCGACGAAGTTGTAGATCCGCACGATGTTGGCGTGCTCGATCTCCGCGAGGAAGCGCCGCTCGGAGATCGCGGCCGCCATCGCGTCCTGGTCGCCCGTGTCGAGCAGCCCCTTGAGAACCACCCAGCGGTCGGACACCGCGCGGTCGACGGCGAGATACACCCAGCCGAGCCCGCCGTGCGCCAGACAGCCCATCACCTCGTACTGGCCGTGCACCACGTCACCGGTGCGCAGCTTCGGCACGAACGAGTACGGGTGACCGCACTTCGTGCAGAACCCCTCGGTGCGGCCGGGCCGGTCGCCGCGCGAACGCCCCACCGGGGCACCGCAGTCGGAGCGCGAACAGAACCGTTTGCGCTCGGGCACCTCCGGGTTCTCCAGCACCATCTCGCGCGGATCGGGCCGCGGGACGCCCGGCACCTCGACGAGCCCGGCGCCGAGCCGGCCCCGCCCGGAGGAGGCCGTGGACGAACCGGAGCTGCGCACCGACACCGACCGGCCCGTCGACCGGCCCGACAGCGACCGCGACAGGCGTCCGGAGACCGAGCGCCGCGACTGCGAGGAGCGCGACGTACGCGTGCTGGAGCGTGAACCGCCGCGCACGCTGCCGCTGTCGGAGCCACCCGCTCCGCGCGCGGAGGAGCCGGACGACGCCGCACCCGCCCCACCCGCACCGGCCTTCGGCACGCTTCCGGACCGGGTGGACCCCGGTACCGGTTCGGCGGGGGCGAGGCCGCAGGTGTCGCAGTACAGCTCGCCGCCGCCCATGTCCTCGTACGACCCCGCGCAACCGGGCCGGCCGCACGTCCGCCCGCTCGCCGGCTGCTCGCCCTCAGCGGACTTGGGCACGCTTCCGGACCGGGTGGACCCCGGTACCGGTTCGGCGGGGGCGAGGCCGCAGGTGTCGCAGTACAGCTCGCCGCCGCCCATGTCCTCGTACGACCCCGCGCAACCGGGCCGGCCGCACGTCCGCTCACTCACCGGCTGCTCGCTCACACCGCATCCCTTCAACGCTCACGCGTCGGGCCCCCTCCGGTCCACACGGTCATGAGGACCGCCCTGCTCCGGCACCTGCGGACTCAGCACCTCGGCCGCCGCCCGCTGATAGCGCAGGACCGCCTCCTCCGCCACCCGCAGATCACAGGGAGCGCTCCACAGCATGCGCCGGGCCGCGTCGTAGCGCTCCACGAGGAACGGGTCCTCGGCGAAACCGAGCCGGGAGACCTTCGCCTTGTACGCGTCGAGACGGCCGCGCAGCTCGGCGCGGACCGCCAGCGGCTGGGTGACCGCGGTCAACGACTCCCGGGCTCGCAGGAGTTCGTCCTCGGCCTTCTCCTCCAGCGCCTCCAGCAGCGGCGAGAGGCGGTGCCACTGCGCGTGCCTGCGGTACTCCGCGGCCGTCGCGAGCTGCTCCTGGAGCGCCGTCGGCGGACCGCTGACGGCCGGCACCTCGGACGCGGCGATCTTCGCGAGGACCTCGCCGCGGGCACTGCGCGCCTCGGCGAGCGTGCGGTCCGCGCGGCTGAGCACGTCCCGCAGCTTCACCAGCCGCGCCTCGGCGTCCTGGCGCACCGTCAGGACCGCGTCGATCTCCCGGCGCACCTCCTCCAGGGCACGCGCCTCGCGGTCGTACACCGTCGTGTCCGGGCGGCCGCCGCCCGGCGCCGAACTGCCCTGGGCGGGAACCCAGAAGTCGAGCGGGTCGGAGACCACCCGCTCGCGCAGGGCGGTCAGGGTCCGGGTGATGCGCTCCAGATCGTCGCCCGAGGGGTGCTCGCCGGGGCGCACGCCCACGGAGTGCGCGAGCGCCCGGGTGCGCTGGAGCTCCGCGGCCAGTAAATCTATGCGGGCGGGCAGCGCGGACCACACGGCGTCCGCGGTCACGACCATGTCGAGCGAGGCCGCGTACAGCTCGTTCATCCGGTCCACCAGGCCCGCCAGCGAGAACCGCTCGCTGAGCTTGCCGGTGCCGGCCAGGGTCGGCGCGTTCGCGGTGGCCGTGGTGGAACCGGCGACCGTGATGCCCGAACCGCGCAGCAGCTCGGTCAGTTCGACCAGGTCCTCACGGCTGGACCAGCGTCTGCGGGACCGGATCTCGCGCGCGGAGCGCAGCGCGTCCGCGTACGCGTCGAAGTACGCCCACAGCAAGGTGATCGACGCCTCCGCGGATGCCCAGCGCTCCTTGGTCGTGCCGGTGAGTTCGGCGCCTTCCAGGAGTCTGCGGCCCGCGTGGTCCTGCAGGGCCAGGAGCGAGGTCTCGATGGCCTCATGCTCCGCGCCCAGGCGCGCCAGCGCACGGTCCGCCTCGTCCCGGTCCATCACCGGCCCGGGGGGTCCCGTGACGCCCATCGATCACCTCTCGTTCTCGTGCGTTCCCGGCGGCTCGGTGTGTGCCGCCGGGCAACTCTCCAGTCGTATCAGGTCGTTTGCTTGTACTGGGCGACCGGCGGGTCCTCCGAGGGGGATTCGGGCCCGAGGGTCGGAGCGAGCCATTTGTCGTACGACTGCCGCCAGCCGTCCTTGCGGTAGTCGGCGAGGACCCGGTTGACCCGGCGTACCAGGTCGTCGTCCGACCCCTTCTTCATCGCCACGCCGTAGAACTCGGTGGTGAAGGTGCCGCCCTTGAGCGCGACCGTGGGGTCCTGGGCGGCCTGGCTCGCGGCGAGCGCCCCGTCGGTCACCACCGCGTCGGCCTCGCCGAGCTGGAGGCGCACCAGGCAGTCGAGCTGGTTGGGCACGGGAGGGGAGACCTTGGCGCCGGAGGCGAGCCGGCCCGCGTCCCGGTCGGCCGTCAGCCGATCGTAGGCGGTGGAGCCCGACGCCGAGCAGATCCTCTTGCCGGCCAGGCTCTTGTCGTACCCCGTCACGGAGGACTGTGCCGGGGCCAGCACCTGCTGGCCGGTCTTGAAGTAGGGCGCGGAGAACGCGACCTGCTGGAGACGGTCGCAGTTGATCGTCATCGTGCGCACGACCATGTCGACCTTGCCGCTCTGGATCGCGGGGATGCGCTGGCTGGTGGGAATCGCCCGGAACTGGACGGCGTCCGGGTCGCCCAGGATGTCCTTGGCGATCGCGTGGACCAGGTCGATGTCGAAGCCCTCCAGGTTGCTGCCGGCTTCCGGGTTGTTCGGGTCGCGGTAGCCCCAGTGGTAGCTGTTCTGGTCGACGCCGACGATCAGCCGCCGGTCCGTGCGGTTCTTGATGGCCTCGATCGTCGGCCCGTCCGCGCCCGAGGGGGCGGGACTCTGGTTCTGCGGGTCGGTGCACTGCGCGGCCCTGGCCTGGGTGCCATGGGCCACGCCCTGTCCGCCGGCGCCCGTGACGCCGTCCCCGCGCGCGGAGTTCGGCAGCAGCAGCGCGAGGACGAGGGCCGTCGCACAGGCGAGCGCCATCGCGCCCACGCCGCCCCAGCCCTTCAGGCTCGCCCGCAGACGTCGTGCGTTCATCGCCGCTCCCCCTCTCACCGGTACTCCGAAAGCCTGCGGCCGATGCCGAGCACCGCGCCCGCGGCGGCCAGCACGGCGAGGACCGCGGCGCCGAGCGGGAGGCCGGTCATGGCGCCCAGGCCGTCGCCCGCCGCCCGCTGGAACTCGTCCTGCTCGTGCGTGAGCGCGATCCCCAGGTTCTTGTCGACGCCGTCGAAGCACTCACCCGTGGGCTTCTTGTCGACGGAGCCGATGACCCGGTCCAGCGCGACCTGGTACTCGCCGTCGTTGTCGGCCCTGCGGGCCTCCGCGTGACGCTGCTTCCAGACCTCCATGTTGGCGGTCGCGGCCTGGACGGGCTTCTCGCCCGAGCCGTCGTTCGCGAGGCCCGCCGCCTCGGCGAGGCGGCGGGTGAGCGCCTTCATGTCCTGGTCGAAGTTGTAGTCGTACAGGTCCTTGGTCGTCTTGCCGTCGGCCAGGGTCTTGGTCTCCGCGCCCCGGCTGACCAGGGTGAGGTTCTCGTTGCCCCGCGCCTTCAGGGACGCGATCTGGGCGTCGTGCAGCACGTTCAGGGAACGGACCCCGTGGTCGTACGACTCGTTCAGTCCGGACCGGGCGACCGTGTGGCCGACGGTGAGCCACAGGAGCACGGCCAGCGACGCCGCGGTGGCGGCGGCCATGCCCTGGTTCAGCACCCGGTTCGTACGGTGGTAGTTGCGGCGCTGGGCCCACGCGAGGGCGCCGAGCGCGACGAGGCCGAGGGCGATCGCCGCCCACGGGTAGGGCTTCGCGTCGGCGTAGTCGGCGTTCAGCCGCCGGTTCTCACTCAGGTAGAGCTGCTCGGCCTTCGGGAGCATCTCCTGCTGCATCGTGTCGTTCGCGTACCGCAGATACGCGCCGCCCAGCGGGTAGCCCTGCCGGTTGTTGGCGCGGGCCCGCTCGATCAGGCCCTTGTACTCGGGCAGCAGCTCGTTGAGCTGGGAGATCGTCTTGGCCGAAGGGGAGCCCGGCTCGGAGCTGTTGGCCGCGGTGATCAGCTTCGCGGCCGCCGTTCTGATGTCCTCCTCGTAGCGCTCGCGCGTGCCCTGCGTCTCCTGACCGCCCGCCAGGAAGCCGCTGGAGGCCGTGGTGTTGGCGTCGGCGAGCGAGCGGTAGATGTCCGCGGCGCTCGCGCTCAGCGGCTGGCTGCTGTGCAGCACGTTGTCCGCGGCGGCCGAACGCTCCGTCATCTGCCAGGCGGTGACCGAGCCGAACGCGACGACCAGCAGGGCGAGGAGGGCACCGATGATCCGCAGCCGCCCCGGCTCCGTCGTCGCCGCGGAGCGCAGCCGGTCCACACCCTCCGCCCACGCCGTGCGCCGCGGTGCCGCTTCGGGAGCCGGGGGAGGACCCGGCGGGGCGCCGAACCCGCCCTGGGCCAGGGGGGATCCGCCCGGCGGCCGGGGAGGCCCGGACTGGGCCGGTACGGCCGGCATCGTGGGCACGCCCTGCCCCGGTGGCGCCGCGCTGCCCTTCGGCGGGTGTGTCACTGTCGACCTCCCCCATGGTCATCCGTTCGGGCACGCTCACCGCGGACGCGGTGGGCGCGGCCGGCCGGCGTACGTGCACGGCGGCAAGTATCGCCGCCCTTACCGGCATCCGCACAGGCCTTGCCTGGATCTTGTTCGGATCACGGCGCAGCACGATTCCCCCGTGCCACCCCCCTTCTCATGAACACGTGTTCCGGATCGGATTGGTTCCCGCCCTCCGCGCCAGGTCGTGGACGGTCCCGGAGTCCCGGGCGCCGCCCCCGGCGCCCGGGCCCCGCGGGCCTCCTCAGTCCCGTTCGTAGAACGCCCGCACGCGCGCGTGGATCTCGCCCGCGGCCCGGACGTGGTCCAGGCCCAGGAGCGCGGCGCCCAGGACCGGCGGGGCGGTGACCACCCGGGGGACCGCCTTGGGCGCGCGGACGGCCAGGAGTTCGCGGACCCGGTCGTCGAGCCGGGGATGGCGGGCGGCGAGGATGCTGCCGCCGAGGAGGACCGGGGTCTCCTCGGCGAGCAGACCGAGGCGGTCCAGGGCCACCGTCGCCATCGCGACCACCTCGTCCGCGAGACGGTCGACGAGCGCGCGGGCCACCGGGTCGCCGTCCGCCGAAGTGGCGAACAGGACCGGGGTCACCTCGTGGCGCCGCGCGTTCGGGATGTGCTCCAGGTGCAGTGCCTCGATGAGCGCGTACATGGAGTCCAGGCCGAAGTGCGCGGGCAGGGTGCGGGCCAGCGCGGTCTCCCCGCCCCGGCCGTCCTCGGCCCGTGCCGCGTGCCACAGGGCTTCCTCCGCCAGACCCCAGCCGCCGCCCCAGTCGCCCGAGATGCGGCCGATGGCGGGGAAACGGGCGGTGCGGCCGTCGGGCCGCATGCCGACACAGTTGATGCCGGCCCCGCAGACCACGGCGACACCGCGTGGCTCGGCGATCCCGGCCCGCAGGATCGCGAAGGTGTCGTTGCGCACCTCCACCCCCGCGCCCCACGCGCGCGCGTGCAGCGCGGCGGCCAACTGCTCCTCCTCCACCGGCAGATCGGCGTTGGCGAGACACGCGGAGACATGGGCGACCGAGGTGACGCCCGCCTCGTCGAAGGCCCGTCGCACGGCGTCGGCGACGGCGTCCACCGCCGTCTCGACGCCGACGGCGGGGGGCCGGAACCCGCCCCCGCGCGCGGTGCCCGCCACCGTGCCGTCCGCGGCCACCACGGCGACGTCGGTCTTGCTGTTCCCCGCGTCGATGGCCAGTACGAGGCCCGCGGGGCCGGACCCGGCGGCCGTTCCGGCACCGGTTTCCGTTGACGTCATGCCCACGCGAGGTGCTCCCGGTTGTGCGCGATCAACTGGTCGGTCAGGGTGTCGGCCAGGGCGTACTGGCCGACCAGGGGGTGGGCGAGCAGCGCCCGGAAGACCCGGTCGCGCCCGCCGCGCAGGGCGGCGTCCAGGGCGAGATCCTCGTACGCGGTCACGTTCGCCATGAGTCCCGCGTAGAGCGGGTCGACGGCCGGCACCGGCAGCGGGGCGGTCCCCTTGGCGCCGACCGCGGCCTGCACCTCGATCACCGCGTCGTCCGGCAGGAACGGCAGGGTCCCCCGGTTGTACGTGTTCACCACCTGGTAGGGGCTGCCGCCCCCGCCGAGCAGCGCGGCCGCGAGGTCGACGGCCGCCTCGGAGTAGTACGCGCCGCCCCGCTTCGCCAGCAGTTCCGGCTTCTCGTCGAGTGCCGGGTCGCCGTACATGGCCAGGAGTTGCCGCTCCATCTCCGCCACCTCGGCGGCGCGGGAGGGCTTGGTGCGCAGTTCCCGGACGACCTCGTCGTGCGCGTAGAAGTAGCGCAGGTAGTACGAGGGGACCACGCCGAGGCGCTCGACCAGGGAGAGGGGCAGACGCAGGTCCGCGGCGACGGAGTCGCCGTGCTCGGCGAGCAGCCGGGGCAGGACGTTCTCGCCCGCGGGGCCGCCCAGGCGCACACCGGTCTCCCAGGTGAGGTGGTTGAGACCCACATGGTCGAGATGTACATCGGTGGGGGAGACCCCGAGCAGCGCGGCGAACTTCCGCTGGAAGCCGATCGCCACGTTGCACAGGCCGACCGCCTTGTGGCCGGCCTGGAGCAGGGCGCGCGTCACGATGCCGACCGGGTTGGTGAAGTCGATGATCCACGCGTCCGGGTTGGTGCGGCGGACCCGCTCGGCGATGTCCAGGACCACCGGAACCGTGCGCAGCGCCTTGGCCAGGCCGCCCGCGCCGGTCGTCTCCTGCCCGACGCAGCCGCACTCCAGCGGCCAGGTCTCGTCCTGCTCGCGGGCCGCCTGGCCGCCGACGCGCAGTTGGAGGAGCACGGCGTCGGCGCCCTCGACACCCGCGTCCAGGTCGGAGGTGGTGACGATCCGGCCGGGGTGACCCTGCCGGGCGAAGATCCGGCGGGCCAGGCCGCCGACGAGCTCCAGGCGCTCGGCGGCCGGGTCGACGAGGACGAGTTCCTCGACGGGCAGGGTGTCCCTGAGCCGGGCGAAGCCGTCGATGAGTTCGGGGGTGTAGGTCGACCCTCCGCCGACCACGGTGAGTTTCATGGTTAGCCCTTCACTCCGGTGAGCGTGACGCCCTCGACGAACGCCTTCTGCGCGAAGAAGAACACGAGGATCACGGGGGCCATGACCAGGACGGTCGCGGCCATGGTGAGATTCCAGTCGGTGTGGTGCGCGCCCTTGAACGACTCCAGGCCGTAGCTGAGCGTCCAGGCGCCCGGGTTCTCGGACGCGTAGATCTGGGGGCCGAAGTAGTCGTTCCAGGCGTAGAAGAACTGGAAGAGCGCGACGGCCGCGATGCCGGGCTTCGCCATCGGCAGGACGACCTTCAGCAGGGTCCGCAGGTCCCCGCAGCCGTCGACCTTGGCGGCGTCCAGGTACTCGTTCGGGATGGTCATCAGGAACTGGCGCAGCAGGAAGATGGAGAACGCGTCCCCGAACGCCATCGGGATGATCAGCGGCCACAGGGTGCCGGACAGGTCGAGCTGCTTGGCCCAGAACAGGTACATGGGGATGATCACGACCTGCGGCGGCAGCATCATCATCGAGATGACCAGCATCAGCGACAGATTCCGGCCGCGGAAGCGGAACTTGGCGAGGGCGTAGGCGACGGGGATCGACGAGACGACGGTCAGGACCGTGCCGAAGCCGGCGTACAGCAGCGTGTTCTTCCACCACGTGAGGAAGCCCGGGGTGTCGAAGACCTTCTTGTAGTTGCCCCACTCCCAGGTGTGCGGGATCAGGTCGCGGCTGAGTGCCTGGGTGTCGCTCATGAGCGAGGTCAGGAACACGAACACGAAGGGCAGCACGAAGAAGAGGGCGGTCGCGACGCCGAGGGAGTGGACCGCGACCCATTCCAGGAGGGCCCTGCGGCGGGCGGTGCGTTCGGCGGGGGAGACCTGCGCGGTCGACCTCACCGGCTTGTCGAGTACTTGGGTCATGGGTCAGTCACCTGCCTGGATGAGACCGCCCCGGCGCCGCATCAGGAACGCGGTGAACACCATGGACAGGGCGAACAGCACGAGCGCGACCACACAGGCGGAGCCGTAGTCGAAGCGCTGGAAGCCGAGGTTGTAGACGAGCTGGGGCAGGGTGAGCGTCGACTTGTCGGGGTAGCCGGGCTCGAACTGCGTGCCGGCGCCCTGGATGACGCCCGAGGCGACCTTCCCGGCGATCAGCGGCTGTGTGTAGTACTGCATGGTCTGGATGACCCCGGTGACCACGGCGAACATCACGATGGGCGAGATGTTCGGCAGCGTGACGTACCGGAAGCGCTGCCAGGCCGAGGCGCCGTCCAGCTCGGCGGCCTCGTACTGCTCGGTCGGCACGTCCAGCAGCGCGGCCATGAAGATGACCATCAGGTCGCCGATGCCCCACAGGGCCAGCAGGGTCAGGGCGGGCTTGGACCAGGAGGGGTCGTTGAACCAGCCGGGTGCCGTGATGCCCGCCTTCTCCAGGATCGAGTTGACGGGTCCCGTACCGGGGTTGAGGAGGAAGGCGAAGGCCATGGTGGCGGCCACCGGCGGGGCGAGGTAGGGCAGATAGAAGAGGGTGCGGAAGACACCCGTGCCCGTCCTGATCTTCGTGATCAGCAGTCCGACGCCGAGCCCGAACAGCACCCGCAGGGTCACCATGACGAGGACCAGCCACAGGGTGTTGCGCAACGCGGGCCAGAACAGCGGGTAGTTCTCGAAGACGTAGCGCCAGTTCTGCGTCCCGCTCCACGTCGGCGCCCTGAAGCCGTCGTAGTGCATGAAGGAGAAGTAGACGGTCGAGATCAGCGGGTAGGCGAAGAAGACCGCGAAGCCGATCAGCCAGGGCGACATGAAGGCGAGGGTCCGCAGCGCCGACCTGCGGCGCTTCGAGGCGAGCGTGACAGTACTCATGTCCGTGCGGCTACTTCGCCTGCGCGATGTCCGTGTCGATCTGCCGGGCCGTGGCCGCGAGGCCCGCCTTCAGATCCTTGGTCCTGCCGCTCTCGTAGTCGTATCCGAACTGCTGGATCGTCACGAGGTAGGTGCCGCCGTTGATGGACGCCGGGGTCGTCGTCGAGTTCGGGTTCGAGGCGATGTCCAGGAACGTCTTGAAGCGCGGGTCGTACTTCAGCTTCGGCGACTTGAGGGCGGCGAGCGTCGAGGGCACGTTGTGGATGTCGTTGGCGAAGCCGACCACCGCGTCCGTGTTCGTGGTCATGTACTTGACCAGCTCCCAGGCCGCGTTCTGCTTCTTGCTGGTGGACGGGATGCCCGCGATCGTTCCGGTGATGTACCCCTTGCCGTACTGGTCCGCCCGGTCGTCCGGGACGGGCAGCGGGGCGACACCGATCTCGAAGTCCGGCTTGGCCTCCTCGGCCATGCCGAGCCGCCATTCGCCGTCGAGCTGCATGGCCACCTGGCCGGTGTGGAACGGGTGCTTGGGGCCCCACTCGTCACCGAGCTTGGAGCGGAAGGTCTCCAGCTTCTTGAATCCGCCGAGTTCGTCGACGAGCTTCTTCTGGAGGGTGAACCCGGCCGTGAAGGCGGGGTCCTTGGCGATGTTCGACTTGCCGTCGCCGTCGAAGTACGTCGGCGAGAACTGCCCGAAGTAGTGCTCGGTGGTGGACTCCCAGCCGTGGTAGTTCGGCATGAAGCCGAGCTGGGAGTACGAGTCGCCCTGGGCGATCGTGAGCTTCTTGGCGTCCTTCTCGAACTCGGACCAGGTCTTCGGCGGGGAGGCGATCCCGGCCTTCGCGAACGCGTCCTTGTTGTAGTAGAGCCCGTACGCGTCACCGAGGAGCGGCACCGTGCAGCGGTTGCCGTCGAACTGGGTGTACTCGCTCATCGTCTTCGGGAAGACCGCCCCGGGGTCGACGTGCGCCTTCTTGAAGAAGGGGTTCAGATCGACGAAGGCGCCGGACGAGCAGAACTTGCCCACGTTGTTGGTGGTGAAGGACGAGACCACGTCCGGGGCCTTGTCGCCGCCCGCGCGCAGCGCCTGGTTGATCTTGTCGTCGGTCATGTTGCCGACGATGTTCACGTGGATGTTGGGGTGCGCCTTCTCGAAGCCGGCGACCAGCGACTTCACGGCCTTGACCTCGTTCGGCGCGCTCCAGCCGTGCCAGAAGTTGATCGTCTGTTCCTTGGAGGCGTCGTCGCCCCCGCCGCTGTCGGACTGGCCGGTACAGGCGGTGGCGAGGAGCGCTATCGAGGCGGAGGCGGCGAGTGCGACGGCCGCCTTTCGTGACATTCCGGGCATGGCGGGAACTCCCTGCGAAGGACGGGGCGGGGCATGACGGGGTGTGGGCTCGGGAAGGGGGAGCGACGGAGTGGGGCGGACTCAGCGGGAGGTGTCGAAGACCTCGTCGCGGGTGGCCGCCAGGGCGCTCTCCAGCGCCCCGCGCAGCACGGGGTGTTCGTGGACGTCGCCGACCACGAGGCGCGGCCGGGACGCGGCCAACTCCTCCAGTTCGGCCTGGACCAGGGCGCGCAGCGGTTCGCCGCCCGCGGTGAGCGAGGCTCCGCTGAGGACGACCAGTTCGGGGTCGAGCACGGAGACGAGGGAGGCCAGACCGGTGGCGAGTCCGGTCGCGTACCTCTCCAGGAGCTGCCGGTAGGGGCCCGCGTCGACGGCGGCGGCCCGTTCGACGAGGGTCGCCGCGACCTCGGTGTACGGGCCGGTGGGCAGGTCCTGGACGCCGAGTTCGCGGGCCAGCGCGGGGATGGCCTGGGAGCCGGCGAGTTCCTGGTAGCCACCGCTGTTGGCCCGGGTCACCTGGCGCACCAGGGGCGCACCGGGCACCGGCAGGAAGCCGACCTCGCCCGCGCCGCCGGTCCAGCCGCGGTGCAGCCGGCCGCCGAGGACGAGGGCGGCGCCGAGGCCGCCCTCGTTCCACAGCAGGACGAAGTCCTCGTGTCCCCGGGCGGCGCCGAGCCGCTGCTCGGCGATGGCGACGAGGTTGACGTCGTTCTCGTACTCGACGGGCATCGGCAGTGCCGCGGCCAGTTCGTCGAGCAGGGTGGGGGAGTGCCAGCCGGGCAGGTGGGAGGCGTAGCGCAGCCGGCCGGTGTTGGGGTCGAAGGCGCCGGGGGTCGCGATGACCAGGCGGCGGACGTCGTCGCGGGCGAGCCCGGCGGCCTTCACCGCGCCGTCCAGGGCGTCGGTGACCTGGCGCACGACGGGCTGCGACGGGCGGCGGCCGGGGGTGGGCAGTTCGTACGTGCCGATCGTGCGGCCGGTGATGTCGGCGACGGCGGCGAGGACGCGCTCGGGGGTGACGTCGAGACCCGCGGCGTGGGCGGCGCCCGGATTGACCTCGTAGAGCTGGGCGCTGGGGCCCGGCCGGCCCTCGCTGGTGCCGGTGGCCAGGACGAGCCCGGCGGCTTCCAGACGGGCGAGGAGCTGGGAGGCGGTGGGCTTGGACAGCCCGGTGAGCTTCCCGATCCGGGTCCGCGAGAGCGGCCCGTGCGCGAGCAGCAGATCGAGGGCGGCGCGGTCGTTCATCGCGCGCAGGACGCGCGGGGTGCCCGGCGTACCGGCGGATCCTGCCATGTCTGTCGCCACCTGCCCTTCCTCGACCGACCAGCTTCCCAGGGGTGCCTTCGGGAAGTCCACCCAAGATCATTGTTAGGAAAGTTTCCTATTGCTGGTGCGAGGAAAGTAGGCCGGAGGTGGTGCGGGCGTCAAGAGCAACCGCCGTCCGGATCGCGGAGTCGTCGCCGGAACGCGCGAAGCCGCCCCCGCCGCGGACGAGTTCGTCTGCTGCGGGGGCGGCTCGGGCGGTACGGGGAGGCCCTGGCCTCGGTTACCTCACGTCGACGTAGTCGCCGGTGGCCGTGGCGGTGCCCGTGGTGGACGTGCCCGCGAACGAGTAGCGGTACGAGCCGTCGGTCGAGGCCTTGACCGTGGTGCTCAGGGCGCCCGCGGTGCCGGAGGTCACCGTCTTGACGGTCTTGTAGGCGGTGGCGCCCTTGGCCCTGAACTGGAGGGCGGCCGGCTGGCCCTTGTAGCCGGTGTACTTGCCGGACGCCCAGTCGGCGCGGGTCAGCGCGCCCTTGACGGTGAGCGTGGCGCCCTTCTTCACCGGCTCGGGAGTGGCGTTGACGGTGAGCTTCGCGGCGCGCTTGACCTGCGTGGAGCCGGGAACCCCCCACATGTCGTAGCCGAACTGCATGCTGATGTGGTTGTCGGAGTCGTCGTTGTCCGAGGTGTTGCTGCTGTAGAAGCCGGCCACCTTCCAGGTGCCGGCGTCCGCCGCCTCGTAGAGGTAGTCCCCGGGCTCGATGTAGATGGCCTCGGTGCAGGACTGCGTGACCATCGTGGCGGTCGTGGCCGTCGTGGTGCAGGTCGGGGCGTCGTCCGGCCCCAGTTCGTTCTCCTGCCGCGAGAGCGACGCCCCGCGGTACAGGAGGATGCCCGCGACGCTCTTCATGTCGTCGATGACGAGGTCGGCCGGGCGCACGAAGGTGTAGGTGACCGGGACCTTCACCGTCTTGGTGGTGCCGACGACGATCGGCTTGCCCTTGTTCACCACCACATGGGAGAAGGAGAGGTCCGGCGTGGCGGCCGACGCGGACGGCGCGGCCAGGGCGGACAGGGCCAGGGCGCCGGACACGGCGGCGCCTATGGCGTACTTGCGCATGGTTCCCCACATTCGAGGCGGGCCCCCGGGCGTTGAGCTCCAGAACAAGGGCCCGCTGTCGCTGCGACAGTAGACGGTCGGACAAGGTGGCCGGAATGCGGGGGCCTTGTGAAGACGATCAGTCGCGCGCCGGTGTGCGCGGCGGCGGCCGGGGGCAGGAAGTCCGTGCCGGTGCGTCAGGAGCGTGATCGCCCAGGCCCATTACGGCTTCGTCACGATCAGCCGGCCGCGGACGGGGTGGGGTGCGGGGTTTTGTGCCGATGCGCACCTCTCGGGGAGGGGGGATTTCACCGTGCTGGTGACGGTTGACGGGGCCTTCCCCCACCTTCCTCACAGGAATCCCTTCCTATGATCCGCCGCATGAAGCTGAACCGTTCGGCGCGGGGTGTGCCGGCCTGGCCGGGGGGCCGCTCGTGAAGCTACTGATGGCGTGCTGGCGCGCGGCCGGGGCCAGGTGCGTGCCGGTGGCGCTCCCCCTGATGGCCGTCGACTTCGTGGACGACGGCTTCACGCGTGACTCGGTGGCCGGCGCGCTGGTCGGCAGGCCGTTGATCTGGGCGGTCCTGACGCTCGGCTGGGCGGCTTTCGGGGTGCGGTCGCTGCGGCGGCGGGCCGGTACGGCCGGTATCGCGCTCTCCGGCGCGGCGCTGGACGACCGGCAGAAGCACGTGCTGCGTCCGGTGCGGATCGCGGACGGGTGGTAGGAGCGGGTCCGCGGGGAACTGCTGGCCTCGGAGCGGTCGTTCCTCGTCGCCGAGAAGGGCCGCGAGGAGGTCCACTTCCGGTGGCGTCCCGGGCGGAAGGACCGGTCGGTCTGGGGGTCGATGACTTTTGACGAGCCTTCGGGAGACGTCGTCCTCGACGTCCGGGACGGCGAGGAGCTCCCGGGGGTGGCCGCCCTGGGCAAGGGGTCGGCGTTCACCGCCGTGTGCCAGATAGCCGGGGCGACCGGGCTGGAGGCGGCACCGCTCGCGGAGGAACACCCGACGGGCGCGAGCGACGGACCGGCCGGCCCGCGCTGAGGACGAAGGGGCGGCTGACGGCTGAGCAGCGGCTGGGGACGCAGGAGTGGCTGACGGCGAAGCAGCGGCTGACGACGAAGGGGCGGCGCCCGGGTGTTCCGGGCAGA
>NZ_JBSFZS010000086.1:0-35058 GCF_053600395.1 Streptomyces sp. NPDC005070
AGGCCACGCACCCCTCCCGTCGCCGTTCGATCTACCCGTCGGTAGCATCCTGGCCATGGCAGACATCCAGCAGATCGACGAGACCCCCGGCACCGTCCAGGACCCCAAGGCCGAACGCGCCGCCGCGAAGCTCGCGCAGCGCATCACCGCCTTCTCCAAGGCGCACGGCGAGGTCGAGGCCCAGGTCGCGTACATCGGAGAGCGCGGCGCCCGCATCGTCCTCGTCGGCGAGGACGGCGGCTGGGGCGACCTCGTGGCGACGAGCTACGAGATCGCCGAGAAGGCCGTGGAGAAGGCCGGCGTCACCGTCCACGAGGCGTTCGACGGCGAGTTCGCGGCCAAGGTCAAGACGGGTCCGTACGAGTGGAAGCGCATGGCCGGCATCCAGCTCGGCGGCCGGGCCAACGACTGACACGTCACCCGTCGCACGGACGGCCGACAATCGTCGGCTGTTCGCACGGGGTGTGCGCGACCATCACCTGACACCCGGCTCAGCCGTTAGGACCTGAAAAGCCACGGTCCATTCGCGGGGAGTCCGGATGATCGAAACGCCGTCCCTGGTGGACCAGTACTGCCACGGCGTACTGCGGACGGAGCTGGGCCTCGGCACGTTCGAGGCCCACCTCGCCAGGACCGAGGGGCCGCCGGCCGCGGGCACCACCTTCTTCGACACCCAGACCGGCTTCGCCGTACGACGCTGGTGCCCGCCCCTGCTCGGACTCGAACCGCACTGCACGCCCGCCCGCTATCTGGCCCGGCGCCGCGAGCTCGGTGTCCTGGAAACGGGCCGGAGACTGCTGCGCGGCAGCGGCATCACCACGTATCTCGTCGACACCGGGCTGCCCGGCGATCTGACCGGGCCGGGCGAGATGGCCTCCACGGGAGCCGCCAGGGCACACGAGATCGTCCGTCTGGAGCTCCTCGCCGAACAGGTCGCCGACACCTCGGGAACCGTCGAGGCCTTTCTCGCCAATCTCGCCGAATCCATCCACGGGGCCGCCGCGACCGCCGTGGCCTTCACCTCCGTGGCGGGCGTGCGGCACGGTCTGGCCCTCGCGCCCGAACCGCCCGGACCCGGTGAGGTACGGGGCGCGGCGGGCCGCTGGCTCGCCGGCCGCCGGGTGGGGGGCATGCTCACCGACCCCGTCCTGCTCCGCCATCTGCTGTGGATCGCGGTCGCCTCGGGCCTGCCGCTGCAACTGCACGCGGGGCTCGGCGACCCCGGACAGCGCATCGACCGCAGCGACCCCGTGCTGCTCACCGACTTCGCCCGCGCCACGGCCGGCCTCGGCACCGACCTGGTCCTGCTGCACGGCTATCCGTACCAGCGGCACGCGGCCCACCTCGCGGGGGTCTTCCCGCACGTCTACGCCGACCTGGGCGCCGCCCTGGTGCGCACCGGCGCCCGGTCGGCCGCCGTCCTCGCCGAGATCCTGGAGCTGGCCCCCTTCGGCAAGCTCCTCTTCTCCAGCGGAGCGCAGGGGCTTCCCGAACTCCATGTGATCGGAGCACACCTCTTCCGCGAGGCGCTGGCACGGGTGCTCGGCAACTGGGTCGCCGAAGGGGCCTGGTCACTGGCCGACGCCCAGCGCGTCGCGGCCCTGATCGCGGCGGGCAACGCCCGGCGGGTGTACGGGCTGGACTGAGCGCGGGCGTGCCCGGCGCATGCGGTGCCTCCCGGGAGAGGCCGCGCGCTGAAGGCGATCCCCGTACGGGTTACGCGCGGGTGAGGGCCGACGTGGTCGCGGGACCCGGCAGATCCGTCACGGCCTCCGGGCGTTCGCGCAGGGACAGCAGCACCCGGACCACCCCGATCCACACCAGGCAGGAGCCGAGCATGTGCAGGGCGACCAGGGCCTCGGGCAGGTCCGTGAAGTACTGGACGTAGCCGAGGACGCCCTGGGACAGCAGGATCAGGAACAGGTCGCGGGTGCGCCGCAGGGGGCCCTGGGGGGCGTCCACCGCCTTCAGGACGAACCAGAGGGCGAAGGTCAGCGTGACGACGATCCAGGCCAGCACGGCGTGCAGCTTGGCGATGTTCTCCCAGGTGACCGGGATGCGCTCGACCTCGCTCGAATCACCCGCATGAGGTCCCGCGCCGGTGACGACCGTGCCGACCGCGATCAGCAGGACCGAGGCGGCGACCAGGAACCACACGAGCTGCTGCACCGACTTGCCGACCAGGGGACGCGGCGCCGCGTCACCCTCGCGGGTGCGCTGCCACATGAGCGCGGCGACGGTGATGAGCGCCGTGGAGAGCAGGAAGTGGGCGGCGACCGTGTACGGGTTGAGGCCGACCAGGACGACGATCCCGCCGAGGATCGCGTTGCTCATGACGATCCAGAACTGGGCCCAGCCGAGCCGGGTGAGGCCGCGCCGCCACGGCTTCTGCGAGCGCGCCGCGATGATCGCCCATCCGACGGCGGCGCACAGCACGTACGTCAGCATGCGGTTGCCGAACTCGATGGCGCCGTGGAAGCCCATCGCGCTCGTCGCGGTGAGCGAGTCGTCGGTGCACTTGGGCCAGGTCGGGCAGCCGAGGCCGGAGCCGGTGAGCCGCACGGCACCGCCGGTGACCACGATCACGACCGCCATGACGAGCGCGGAGAGAGCCGCGCGCCGCACCGTCCGGGAGGTCGGGGTCCAGCGTTCGGCGATGAAGGCGAGCGGGTTGCGCACCACGCTGAGGGCGTCGGCTCGGGTCAGGTTCTGCACGCGCACCATCGTAGGGGCCCGCTTGTGCACGCTTTCACGAGGGTCGGCCCCTGGGCGGGACGATTCCGTCAATCCCAGCGGAAGAACCGGCCGGCCGCGCCGAGGCCCACGACCGCCCAGACCGCCAGGATCCCCAGGTCGCCCCAGGGCATCTGCGCGCCGTGCTGGAGCACCGCGCGCAGCCCGTCCGAGAGCGCCGTGATGGGCAGCAGGCCGAGCACGTCCTGGACGCCCGCGGGGAACTTGTCCATCGGCACGATCACCCCGCCGCCGACCAGCAGCAGCAGGAAGACGAGGTTGGCGGCGGCCAGCGTCGCCTCGGCCTTGAGTGTGCCCGCCATGAGCAGCCCGAGCCCGGAGAAGGCGGCCGTGCCGAGGACCAGCAGGAGCAGCACGGCGAACGGGTTGCCGTGCGGCGACCAGCCCAGCGCGAACGCGATGGCGGTGAGCAGGATCACCTGAAGGATTTCGGTGACCAGGACCGACATCGTCTTCGCGGTCATCAGCCCCCAGCGGGGGAGCGGGGAGGCCGCCAGCCGCTTCAGGACGCCGTAGCGGCGCTCGAAGCCCGTGGCGATGGCCTGGCCGGTGAACGCCGTCGACATCACGGCCAGCGCCAGGATGCCCGGCGCCAGGAAGTCGACCGCCTTGCCCGGACCCGTGTCGATGATGTCGGCCGAGCTGAACAGGACCAGCAGCAGCGTCGGGATCACGACCGTGAGGAGGAGCTGCTCGCCGTTGCGCAGCAGCATCCGGGTCTCCAGCGCCGCCTGCGCGCCGATCATGCGCCGCAACGGGGCGGCGCCGGGCCGCGGGCTGTACGTGCCGGCGGCGGTCACGGAAGCGGCCCCCCGCCGGTCGGCTCCAAGCTGTGCCTGGCTCATGAACGCAGCTCCTTGCCGGTGATTTCCAGGCTGTGCTTTTCCGGGGGACAACCCCCGGACCCCCGGCCGGGCTCCGGTCGAGCTTGGTTCATGAGCGCAGCTCCTTGCCGGTCAGCTCCAGAAAAACGTCTTCCAGGGTGTGGCGTTCGACCGAGATCTTCTCCGGCATCACGCCGTGCTGGGCGCACCAGGACGTCACGGTCGCCAGCAGTTGCGGATCGACCTTGCCGCCGATCCGGTAGGCCCCGGGCGTCAGCTCGGCCGCGGTGCAGTCCGCGGGCAGGGCCTTCAGCAGGGAGGCCACGTCGAGGCCCGGGCGGCCGCTGAAGCGCAGGGTGTTCTCGGCGCCCCCGCGGCACAGCTCGTCGGGGGAGCCCTGGGCGACGACCCGGCCCGCGTCGATGATCGCGACGTCGTCGGCGAGCTGCTCGGCCTCGTCCATGTGGTGCGTGGTGAGGATCACCGAGACACCGTCGGAGCGCAGGTCGCGGACCAGGTCCCAGGTCGCGTGGCGGGCCTGCGGGTCGAGGCCGGCGGTCGGCTCGTCCAGGAAGACCAGCTCGGGGCGCCCGACGACCGCCATGGCGAGCGCGAGGCGCTGCTGCTGGCCGCCCGACAGCCGCCGGTACGTCGTGCGGCCGCAGCCCTCCAGACCGAGCCGCTCGATGAGGGCGTCCACGTCCAGGGGGTGGGCGTGCAGTTTCGCGACATGGCGGAGCATCTCGTCCGCGTGGGCGCCCGAGTAGACGCCGCCGGACTGGAGCATCACGCCGATGCGGGTGTGCAGCTCGCCGGACTGTCTCGCCGGGTCGAGGCCCAGGACGCGCACCGTGCCGGAGTCCGGCCTCCGGTATCCCTCGCAGGTCTCGACCGTGGTCGTCTTGCCGGCACCGTTGGGTCCGAGTACGGCGGTGATGCCCGCCGCGGCCACCAGGTCGAGGCCGTCCACCGCGGTCTTCGTTCCGTACCGCTTCACCAGGGCCTGGACCTGGACCACGGGCTCGCTTCGCATGAGGAGCAAGTCTAAGGACGTCGCAGCGGCCCGGAACCGCCGGGGGCGGCGGCGGTCTCCACGGCCAGGTCCCGCGGCCGGTGCAACGGCAGCCACCGCTCCGCGTACGCCACCGCGTCGGCCACCGGGAAGAGCCGCGCCCCGGCCGCGCCCACGGTCCCCCGTACGACGGGACGGTCCCGCTCGAAGTCCGCGCCCAGCTCCTCGAACATCTCGGAGGTGATCGACACCTCCCGCACCGTCTCACAGCCCGCGGGGGAGGGCCGGCCGATCTCCACGACGGGCGAGGGAATGCGGTATTCCGCCAGGTGGAAGCTGGTGCACGCGTCGTAGCCCGCGCCGAGCAGCAGGACGCGGGCACCGCCGGCCTCCAGCCGGGCCAGCGGGCTGTGCTCGCCGAGCCGGCAGTCGGTCGCGTGCCCGCCGACGACCGCCGCCGCGCCCGGGCCCACCGCCGCGAACGAGGTCTCCGGGTGCGCGCTGCGCAGGGCGCCGGGCCAGTTGCGGACGGTCTCGGGTATCACGCCGACCCCGCGGGAGGGGGTCACGAGAGGGTCGTAGGCGGGCATGGTCGCCCGGATGGTCGGCCACCATTCCTCGGGAACCGGCGGGCGGCTCCACAGCGCCGGGTCGGAGAGGTCACCGGACTGCGTCGGGACCACCAGGGTGCCGTCCGGGCCGAGCGCGTCGAGCAGACCCCGCACGACGGCGACGGGGCCGCCGTTCACCCAGCCGAGGGCGCAGAGCGAGGAGTGCGCGAGGAGCGTTTCCCCTGGTCGTACGCCGAGTGCGCGCAGGTCCGCGGCAAGGGTGTCCCGCGTGACGAGAGGGCCGGTCGGAGGGGGTGTCGGCATGGTCCCGGAGTCTCCCCGAGAGACGGTCCGCACGCCACCGAATTGATCGATCAAAGATCGTTTGCCCAGGTCACCTTAGGTATACCTAAGTGATGCAGCGCACCGCCCGCTCCGGAGGGCGCGGCTTGTCAGGCCCTGAGGAATTACGCAACAATGGTGTTGTGAAAAACGTTGGCGAGGCTCGGGAGACCCCCACGGGGGCCCCGCAGGAGGAACTCGCGACCGGTGAGCGCTCGACGCGCAACCGGGTCGTGCGGTCCATCCTGGACCACGGCCCGTCGACCGTCGCCGACCTGGCGGGCCGACTGGGCCTGACCCATGCCGCCGTGCGCCGTCATCTGGACGCGCTGGTCGCCGACGACGTCGTGGAAGCACGTGAACAGCGGGTCTACGGAGCGCGTACGCGCGGTCGCCCCGCCAAGGTGTTCGCCCTGACCGACTGCGGCCGGGACGCCTTCGACCAGTCCTACGACAAGCTCGCCGAGGACGCCCTGCGCTGGATCGCCGAGCGCGAGGGCGGGGACGAGGCGATCCTCTCCTTCGCCCGCGCCCGGATCGCCGAGCAGGCCGGGGCGTACCGCGAGGCCGTCGAGGCCGCGACCCCCGAGGAACGCACGGAAGCCCTGGCGAAGGCCCTCAGCGCGGACGGGTACGCTGCCACGGCGCGCAGCGCACCGGTCGGCGAGCAGCTCTGCCAGCACCACTGTCCGGTCGCGCATGTCGCCGAGCGGTTCCCGCAGCTCTGCGAGGCGGAGACGGAGTTCTTCTCCCAGCTTCTCGGCACGCATGTCCAGCGACTGGCCACCATCGCCCACGGCGACGGGGTGTGCACGACGTTCATCCCCAAGATTTCGCACGACACTCATAACGCATCCGCAAGTACCGCCGGGAGGAACCCCGCATGACGCTCCCCATCGAGGAGACCGCCCACCCTGAGCTCGAGGGTCTGGGCACGTACGAATACGGCTGGGCCGACTCCGACGTGGCCGGTGCCTCCGCCAAGCGCGGCATCAACGAGGGCGTCGTCCGCGACATCTCCGCGAAGAAGAACGAGCCGGAGTGGATGACCAAGCTCCGTCTCAAGGGCCTGCGCCTCTTCGAGAAGAAGCCCATGCCCAACTGGGGTTCCGACCTGTCGGGTATCGACTTCGACAACATCAAGTACTTCGTGCGTTCCACGGAGAAGCAGGCGGAGTCCTGGGAGGACCTGCCCGAGGACATCAAGAACACGTACGACAAGCTCGGCATCCCCGAGGCGGAGAAGCAGCGCCTCGTCGCCGGTGTCGCCGCGCAGTACGAGTCCGAGGTCGTCTACCACCAGATCCGCGAGGACCTGGAGGAGCAGGGCGTCATCTTCCTGGACACCGACACCGCTCTCAAGGAGCACCCGGAGCTCTTCAAGGAGTACTTCGGCACGGTCATCCCGGTCGGCGACAACAAGTTCGCGTCGCTGAACACCGCGGTGTGGTCCGGCGGCTCCTTCATCTACGTGCCGAAGGGTGTGCAGGTCGAGATCCCGCTCCAGGCCTACTTCCGTATCAACACGGAGAACATGGGCCAGTTCGAGCGGACGCTGATCATCGTCGACGAGGACGCCTACGTCCACTACGTCGAGGGCTGCACGGCGCCGATCTACAAGTCGGACTCCCTGCACTCCGCGGTCGTCGAGATCATCGTGAAGAAGGGCGCCCGCTGCCGTTACACGACCATCCAGAACTGGTCGAACAACGTCTACAACCTGGTCACCAAGCGCGCCGTGGCGTACGAGGGCGCGACCATGGAGTGGATCGACGGCAACATCGGCTCCAAGGTCACCATGAAGTACCCGGCCGTCTACCTGATGGGCGAGCACGCCAAGGGCGAGACCCTGTCCATCGCCTTCGCGGGCGAGGGCCAGCACCAGGACGCCGGCTCCAAGATGGTCCACATGGCGCCGAACACCTCCTCGAACATCGTGTCGAAGTCGGTGGCGCGCGGCGGCGGCCGTACGTCCTACCGCGGTCTCGTCGAGATCGGCGAGGGCGCCCACGGCTCCAAGTCGAACGTCCTGTGCGACGCGCTGCTCGTCGACACCATCTCCCGCTCGGACACGTACCCGTACGTGGACGTCCGCGAGGACGACGTGTCCATGGGCCACGAGGCGACCGTCTCCAAGGTCTCCGAGGACCAGCTCTTCTACCTGATGAGCCGCGGTCTGACCGAGTTCGAGGCGATGGCCATGATCGTGCGCGGCTTCGTCGAGCCGATCGCCAAGGAGCTGCCCATGGAGTACGCCCTTGAGCTCAACCGGCTGATCGAGCTGCAGATGGAAGGCGCGGTCGGCTGACACCCGCCCTCCGCACCAGCAGCTAGCGAATTCTGACGTAGGAAGAGAGCAGACCGACAGCCATGGCTGAGGCTCAGATTATCCCGGTGGGCAGCACGACCGCCGGCCAGATCGCGGTGGCCGCCGAGTCGACCGTCGCCACGCGCATGAGCGCGCCCCCCTCCTTCGACGTGGCGGACTTCCCGGTCCCCCACGGCCGCGAGGAGGAGTGGCGGTTCACCCCGCTGGAGCGCCTGCGCGGGCTGCACGACGGCACCGCCGTCGCGACCGGCGAAGGCGTACGGATCGACGTGCAGGCCCCCGAGGGCGTCTCCGTCGAGACGGTCGCCCGCGACGACGCGCGGATCGGCAGGGCCGGCACCCCGGTGGACCGTGTCGCCGCCCAGGCCTACTCGGCGTTCGAGAAGGCCGGTGTCATCACCGTCCCCAAGGAGACGGTGCTCACCGAGCCGGTCCGGATCGCCGTGCACGGCGAGGGCGGGGTCGCCTACGGCCACCAGGTCATCGAACTGGGAGCCTTCGCCGAGGCAGTCGTCGTCATCGACCACACCGGTGACGCGGTGCTCGCCGCCAACGTCGACTACGTCCTCGGCGACGGCGCCAAGCTGACCGTCGTCTCCGTACAGGACTGGGACGACACGGCGGTCCACGTCGGCCAGCACAACGCGCTGATCGGCCGCGACGCCACCTTCAAGTCGTTCGTGGTCACCTTCGGCGGCGACCTCGTACGCCTCCACCCGCGTATCGCCTACGCGGGCACCGGCGGCGAGGCCGAGCTCTTCGGCCTGTACTTCACGGACGCCGGCCAGCACCAGGAGCACCGCCTCCTGGTCGACCACAACACCCCGCACTGCAAGTCCAACGTCATGTACAAGGGCGCGCTGCAGGGCGAGGGGGCGCACGCGGTCTGGATCGGCGATGTCCTCATCGAGGCCAAGGCCGAGGGCACGGACACCTACGAGATGAACCGCAACCTGGTTCTGACCGACGGTGCCCGCGTCGACTCCGTGCCGAACCTGGAGATCGAGACCGGTGAGATCGTCGGCGCCGGCCACGCCTCCGCGACCGGCCGCTTCGACGACGAGCAGCTCTTCTACCTGATGGCCCGCGGCATCCCCGCCGACGAGGCCCGCCGTCTGGTGGTCCGCGGCTTCTTCGCCGAACTGGTCCAGCAGATCGGCGTCGACGACATCGAAGAGCGCCTTCTCGTGAAGATCGACGAGGAGCTGGAGGCGTCGCTCTGATGCCCGGCACCTTCGTGCGCGTCTGTGGGCTGAGCGAGCTGGAGGAGAACACCCCGAAGCGGGTGGAGCTCGACGGCACGCCGGTCTCGGTCGTGAAGACCGAGGGGGAGGTGTTCGCGATCAACGACATCTGCTCGCACGCGAACGTCTCGCTCTCCGAGGGCGAGGTGGAGGACTGCCAGATCGAATGCTGGCTGCACGGCTCCGCGTTCGACCTCCGCACCGGCAAGCCGTCCGGCCTTCCCGCGACGCGCCCCGTCCCCGTATACCCCGTTCAGATCGAAGGGGACGACGTGCTCGTCTCCCTCAACCAGGAGTCCTGAGGCACCCATGGCAACGCTTGAAATCCACGACCTGCACGTCACCGTCGAGGCCGACAACGCCACGAAGGAGATCCTCAAGGGCGTCGACCTGACCGTGAAGCAGGGCGAGACGCACGCCATCATGGGCCCCAACGGCTCCGGCAAGTCGACCCTCGCCTACTCGCTCGCGGGCCACCCGAAGTACACGATCACCGGCGGCACCGTCACCCTCGACGGCGAGGACGTCCTGGAGATGTCCGTCGACGAGCGCGCCCGCGCGGGCCTGTTCCTGGCGATGCAGTACCCGGTCGAGATCCCCGGCGTCTCGGTCTCCAACTTCCTGCGCACCTCCGCCACCGCCGTCCGCGGCGAGGCCCCCAAGCTGCGCCTGTGGGTGAAGGAGGTCAAGGAGACCATGGAGCGCCTCTCCATGGACCCCTCCTTCGCCGAGCGCAACGTCAACGAGGGCTTCTCCGGCGGTGAGAAGAAGCGCCACGAGATCCTTCAGCTCGAACTGCTCAAGCCGAAGATCGCGATCCTCGACGAGACCGACTCCGGCCTGGACGTCGACGCCCTGCGCGTCGTCTCCGAGGGCGTCAACCGCGTCCGCGAGACCGGTGAGGTGGGCACCCTGCTCATCACCCACTACACGCGCATCCTGCGCTACATCAAGCCCGACTTCGTCCACGTCTTCTCCGGCGGCCGCATCGTCGAGTCCGGCGGCGCGGAGCTCGCCGACAAGCTGGAGAACGAGGGCTACGAGTCCTACGCGAAGGGTGGCGTATCCGCGTGACGCAGCTGCCGGGCCTCCTCGACACCGAGGCGATCCGCAAGGACTTCCCCATCCTGGACCGCCAGGTCCACGATGGTAAGAAGATCGTGTACCTGGACAACGCGGCGACCTCGCAGAAGCCGCGCCAGGTGCTGGACGCCCTGAGCGAGTACTACGAGCGCTACAACGCCAACGTCCACCGCGGTGTGCATGTGCTCGCCGAGGAGGCCACGGCGCTGTACGAGGGCGCGCGCGACAAGGTCGCCGCGTTCATCAACGCGCCGAGCCGCGACGAGGTGATCTTCACCAAGAACGCCTCCGAGTCGCTCAACCTCGTGGCCAACATGCTCGGCTGGGCCGACGAGCCCTACCGCGTGGACCACGAGACCGAGATCGTCATCACGGAGATGGAGCACCACTCCAACATCGTTCCGTGGCAGCTTCTGTCGCAGCGCACGGGTGCGAAGCTGAAGTGGTTCGGCCTCACCGACGACGGCCGTCTCGACCTGTCGAACATCGACGAGATCATCACGGAGAAGACGAAGATCGTCTCCTTCGTGCTGGTGTCGAACATCCTGGGCACCGTGAACCCGGTCGAGGCGATAGTGCGCCGCGCCCAGGAGGTCGGCGCCCTGGTCCTGATCGACGCGTCGCAGGCCGCGCCGCACATGCCGCTCGACGTGCAGGCCCTCCAGGCCGACTTCGTGGCCTTCACCGGCCACAAGATGTGCGGTCCGACGGGTATCGGCGTCCTCTGGGGCCGCCAGGAACTCCTGGAGGACCTCCCGCCGTTCCTCGGCGGCGGCGAGATGATCGAGACCGTGTCGATGCACTCGTCGACGTACGCGCCGGCGCCGCACAAGTTCGAGGCGGGCACCCCGCCGATCGCGCAGGCGGTCGGTCTGGGCGCGGCGATCGACTATCTCTCCGCGATCGGCATGGACAAGATCCTCGCCCACGAGCACGCCCTCACCGAGTACGCGGTGAAGCGGCTCGCGGAGGTCCCCGACCTGAGGATCATCGGCCCCACCACGGCCGAGGACCGCGGGGCGGCGATCTCGTTCACGCTGGGCGACATCCACCCGCACGACGTGGGCCAGGTTCTCGACGAGCAGGGCATCGCGGTCCGGGTCGGCCATCACTGCGCCCGTCCGGTCTGCCTGCGGTACGGAATTCCTGCGACCACGCGGGCGTCGTTCTATCTGTACTCCACGCCGTCCGAGATCGACGCTCTGGTCGACGGCCTGGAGCACGTACGGAACTTCTTCGGCTGAGGGGCTGGCTGGGAACGTGAAGCTGGATTCGATGTACCAGGAAGTCATCCTGGACCACTACAAGCACCCGCACGGGCGCGGTCTCCGGGACGGCGACGCCGAGGTGCACCACGTCAATCCCACGTGCGGTGACGAGATCACCCTGCGTGTGAAGTACGACGGCGAGCGGATCGAGGACATCTCGTACGAGGGTCAGGGCTGCTCGATCAGCCAGGCCTCGGCCTCCGTACTGAACGACCTCCTGGTCGGCAAGGACGTGTCCGACGCGCAGAAGATTCAGGAGACCTTCCTGGAGCTGATGCAGTCCAAGGGCCGGATCGAGCCCGACGACGCGATGGAGGAGGTGCTGGAGGACGCGGTCGCGTTCGCCGGTGTCTCCAAGTACCCGGCCCGGGTCAAGTGCGCCCTCCTGAGCTGGATGGCGTGGAAGGACGCGACGGCCCAGGCTCTGGGCGAGAGCGCCGAGAGGAAGACGGCATGAGCGAGAACACTGTGACATCGGACGAGACCGCTGTGACCTCGGACGAGTCCGTGGTCGCGGAGGGCGGGACCACCGCGGCACCGGGCACCGGCCTGACGGCGAAGCCCGCGTCGGAGGAAGAGGTCCGTGAGGCGCTCTACGATGTCGTCGACCCCGAGCTGGGCATCGACGTCGTCAACCTCGGTCTCATCTACGGCATTCACATCGACGACGCCAACATCGCGACGATCGACATGACCCTGACGTCCGCGGCCTGCCCGCTCACCGACGTCATCGAGGACCAGGCCAAGTCCGCCACGGACGGCCTCGTCAACGAGCTGCGCATCAACTGGGTCTGGATGCCGCCGTGGGGCCCGGACAAGATCACGGACGACGGCCGCGAGCAGCTTCGCGCGCTCGGCTTCAACGTCTGAGCCTCTTCGCTTCGGGGCCTCGGCTCCTGAGCACCTCGCACGGGGCGGCACCTTCGGGTGCCGCCCCGTCGCGTTTCGCTGGTGGGGGTGCTGGGCCCAGCCCCACGGGCATCGGACTCAGGCCAAGCCCCGTACCAGGCGGAACGCCGAGTCCTCCCCGTAGAGCCTGTCGCGCTCGTAACGCCCGAGGACGAGCTGGAAGTTGCGGTGGCGCAGGAAACGGCCCGGGTAGTTGACCGCCTCCAGCATGACGGCGCCCGAGTGGGAGGAGGCCCGGGGACAGAACGTGGCGTCCTCCCGGAAGAGGCCGGAGCCGTCGTCGCGGTCGGCGCGCAGGACGAAGTCGCGGTGCCGCAGGTAGGAGCCGTCGACGGTGGCGAAGGAGTAGCAGGAGGATTTCGCCAGCCCGGCAACCACCTTGAAGCTGGCGGCGCGCCGGGTCGCGGCCGAGCTGCTCGATCCCACCGGGTCGAGACGGACCTGACCGTCGCTCAGATGCCAGTACCGGTCCGGGTAGTTGACCGCCTGTACGGACGTCAGCCCGGAGGCCGGGCGGGGTGCGGAAGCGGTGCCGGACGCGCCGGGCGTCCTTCCGGTGCCGGGTGAGCCTCCGGAACCCTGGTCCGAGGGTCCCGGCGACACGGAGTCGCGCGACGCGGAGTCCGGTGAGGCGGAGCGTGAAGTCCCCGCCGAGGACAGAGCGTTCTTGCCCGCCGGGGCGGTGGTCGTCTCCGCAGGGGCCGGGGCGCCGGGAAGGAAGGGGTTCGTCGTGTCGGACGCGGTCCTGTTCTCCGCCCCGCTCGACGAGGCGTCGGAGGACGTCGCCTGTACGGAGACCACGGCTATGGCGGCGATGGTGACGGCCATCGCGAGCCCGGCGGCCAGCCACAGCCGGCGCGCTCCCGGCAGCTTCTCCTCGTCCCCCGCCCGGACCGCCTCCCAGGGCGCCGGGGACACGGGCACGAGGTCGGCCGACACCGGGTAGGGCGTGCCGCGCGGGGTGGGGCGCCAGGGCACGATCTCCCTGGAGGGGACGGACCCGTCGGGACCGGATCCGGGCGTCACTTCAGGCATGCGCGTTCCTAGAGGGGGAGGGCGAGCGCGTGAGGGGCGAAACGCGGGTGTGGAGGGGGAGGCGAGGGTGTGGAGGGTGCGGCACACGGAGCGGGGCGGCCATGGAGACTCGGTGTGCAGCTGGTGAAACAGTAGTGGAACCGGTGACTACTGAGCAGTCGTTTCCCGGGGCCGTGCAGGTATTTACGTGCGGCTCTTTTCGGGCAATCGCCCACAGAGGCAGGGGAGTTGGGCATGGCGGGTACGCGCTCGGGCGAGGGCCGCCGGCCGGTTGCGTGAGAGGGGCCGCCGGGGAGGTGGCCGGCCGGGGTGTCGGCACCGGTGTGCCTGCCGGCCGTGCCTTCGTCGCCGGGGGAGACTGCCGTTCATGGCTGTCTCCTTGTACCAACTGGTCATCGACACCCACGACCTGCCGACGCTCGCCCGTTTCTGGTGCCAAGTCCTCGACTGGCGCGTGCTGTTCGAGGACGACGACGAGATCGTCATCGGCTCCGACGCGCACGCGCTCCCGGGAATCTGCTTCGTACCCGTCGGCGAGCGCAAGACCGTCAAGAACCGGCTCCACATCGATCTCACGCCGGACGACCGGGCCGCCGAGGTCGAGCGGATCCTCGCCCTCGGGGCGCGCCGGGTCGACGTGGGGCAGGGCGAGGACGTCACCTGGACCGTCCTCGCCGACCCCGAGGGCAACGAGTTCTGCGTGCTGCGACCGAAGACGTCGCTACTCGACTGACCCGGGAGTCCCGGGTGCGCCGGGCGTCCCGGGCCCGCCGGGCGCATCCGTGACGGCGGCCGCGCGTGCCAGCACGTCCGCCAGGCCTTCCCTCCGGATGCGCTGGTCGATGTACAGCAGGCTGCTCACCAGCGGCATGAACACCAGGGAGAAGAGCTGGACGAAGAGGCCCGAGATCGTCGAGAGCACCAGGGAGCGCCCCATGTCGGGCAGCATCCGCGCGTAGATCTCGGTCAAGCTCGCGGGTTCTCCCGCCGAGAGGTCGTACGGCTGTGGGGTCGGCATCGCGAACTGGAACGGCACATTGATCACGATGGAGACGATGAACGTGATCAGGCCGCCCAGCAGCAGGATGCCGAACGTACGCCACCACGCGCCGCGGACCAGTCGCGCCGACCGGCGCATCGCCGTCACCGGGGACGCCCCCTCCAGGACGGCGGCGGCCGGGGCGAAGCTGAACCGGACGAACAGCCAGACCATCAGGGGCACCGCGACCAGCAGGAGCAGAAGGACGAGACCGAACGACGCGAACGGATCACCGCTCGCGGCCGCGGCCGCCATCAGCGCGAACAGCACGATCAGCAGGATCATCGGTATCGCCACGGTCAGGCCCAGCAGCAGCGTCACCCCGAGTACGGACGGAGTGCGCGACCAGGCACGCTTCCACACCGCGCCGACGTGGGCCCGGCGCCCGAGCACGGCGTCGTGCAGGGTCGCCGTGGACGAGGCCTGGATGAAGGAACTCGCCACCAGCGAGACCACCATGCCCACCACCCACACGGTGCCGAACGCGATCAGGACGGTGCGCAGATCGGTCCAGTCGATGGACCGGGGCGCCGCGAGCATGCGGTCGAGCCGACTCTTCGTCGAGCGGTAGGCCGCGTATTCGAGGCCCAGGGTCAGGGACGCCAGGGCCACGACGCCCACGAAGGTGAGCCCGAACAGCGGCTTCGCGTAACGGCGCATGGTGCCGAAGGCGCCGCCGAGGATGTGGTCCACGCCGAGCGGGGCCAGCGGGATCACGCCCGGCTTGGGCGGTGGCGGAGGCATCCAGCCCCAGCCGCCCGGAGCACCCCAGTACGGCCCCGACGGCCCCCACCCAGAACTGTCCGACATGACCCTCGCGCTCCATGTGTTGTGGGGAGTCTGCTCGACTCCGGCCCCTCGTGATCGCGAACGATATCCGCTGGGGCGCATGGCGCCCATGGCATATCCGAGGATCCCTACACGTAGGGCGGCGGACGCCGGATGCGTACACCCGTACGCATCCGGTGCGTTTCATGTGTACAGTCGTACGCATGGGATACGTGCTGCTCGCCGGTGCCATCGCGGCAGAGGTCGGGGCGACGACCGCGATGAAGTACACGGAGGGCTTCAGCAGGCTGTGGCCGTCCCTGGTGACCGTCCTCGGATACGTCGTCGCCTTCGCGCTGCTGGCGCAGACCCTGAAGACCGTGTCGGTGGGCACGGCGTACGCGATCTGGGCCGGCGTCGGCACCGCCGCCATCGCCGTGATCGGCACGCTGTTCCTCGGCGAGGGGCTCACGGCCGCCAAGGCCGGCGGGATCGTGCTGATCATCGGCGGGGTCGTCCTGCTGAACCTGGGCGGGGCGCACTGATGGCCGGGGCGGGCGCGGCGGACGGCGCGCTGTGATGGCGCGACGGTACGACCCCGAGCGGCGGCAGCGGATCATCGACGCGGCGATCCGCGTCGTCGGCGCCCAGGGCCTCGCCGGGCTCAGCCACCGCTCCGTCGCGGCCGAGGCCGATGTGCCGCTCGGCTCCACGACGTACCACTTCAAGACCCTCGACGAACTCATGGTCGCCGCCCTGCGCCAGGCGAACGAGGGCTTCGCCAAGGTGCTCGCCGCCCGCGGCACCCTGGAGGACACCCGCGCGGACCTGGCCGCCGAACTCGCCGGACTGATCGGCGAATGGCTGGCCGGCGACCGCACCGGCGTCGAGCTGGAGTACGAGCTGTACCTCGCCGCCCTGCGCAGACCCGCGCTGCGCCCGGTGGCCGCCGAGTGGATCGACAGCCTCGTCGAACCCCTGAGCCACCGCACGGACCCCGTCACCGCACGGGCCCTCGTCGCCCTGCTGGATGGGATCTGCCTCCAGGTACTGCTGACGGGGACGTCGTACGACGAGGGGTACGCGCGGGAGGTGCTGACGCGGGTCCTGCGGAGCGGCGAGGGGGCCGGGGAGGGCCCGGGGCGCTGACCGGACGCCCGCTCACCGAGACGCCCCGCGTACCGGTTCGCCCGCGCGGCCCCCGTCAAGTTAGGTTGCACCCATGACCGACACGACTGCTTCTCGTACCACCGGCGCCGTCGCCGCCGGGCTCGCCACCCTCACCGCCGACGGCACCGTTCTCGACACCTGGTTCCCCGCCCCCGAACTGTCCGCCGAGCCCGGTCCGGCCGGCACCGAGCGGCTGTCCGCCGAGCGGGCCGTGGAACTGCTCGGCGAGGGAGCCGCGCAGGCCATCGGCCCGGACGCCCGCCGGGGCGTCGAGGTGGTCGCGGTCCGTACGGTCATCGCCTCGCTGGACGACAAGCCGCTCGACGCGCACGACGCGTACCTGCGCCTGCACCTCCTCTCGCACCGCCTGGTCAAGCCGCACGGCCAGAACCTGGACGGCCTGTTCGGGCTGCTCGCCAACGTCGCCTGGACCTCGCTCGGCCCGGTCGCCGTCGACGACGTCGAGAAGGTCCGGCTGAACGCGCGCGCCGCGGGCCTGCACCTCCAGGTGACCTCCATCGACAAGTTCCCGCGCATGACGGACTACGTCGCGCCCAAGGGCGTCCGCATCGCCGACGCCGACCGGGTCCGCCTCGGCGCGCACCTCGCCGAGGGCACGACCGTCATGCACGAGGGCTTCGTGAACTTCAACGCGGGCACGCTCGGTACCTCCATGGTCGAGGGCCGCATCTCGGCCGGTGTCGTCGTCGGCGACGGGTCGGACATCGGCGGCGGCGCGTCCACCATGGGCACCCTCTCGGGCGGCGGCAACGTCCGCATCACCATCGGCGAGCGCTGCCTCGTCGGCGCGGAGGCGGGCGTCGGTATCGCTCTCGGCGACGAGTGCGTGGTCGAGGCCGGGCTGTACGTCACCGCCGGCACGCGCGTGACGATGCCCGACGGCGAGATCGTCAAGGCCCGTGACCTGTCCGGCGCTTCGAACATCCTGTTCCGCCGCAACTCGGTCACCGGCACGGTCGAGGCCCGCCCGAACAACGCGGTCTGGGGCGGCTTGAACGAAATCCTGCACAGCCACAACTGACCCTGAGCGGCCGGGACGTGTGGCCGCCGGATCAGTGAAGTTCCTGGCCTGCTGCCGAGTTGTCGGCAGCAGGCCGGTGTCGTCTGCGGTCGAGCGCCCTCGCGCGTCATGAGTTCCGCGCTCGTGCGGCCGAGGCTCGCCCGACGCCCGGCGTTTCACAGCCGGGACGCGAACTCCCTCAGTGCCTCGAAGTCGGTTTCGCCCAGGCCGACTCGGGGGCTCACGTGGTGCAGGAGGGCGGGGGCCGGGTGGTGGGCGGCCACGAAGCGTTCGTCGGGCGGGGACTGTTCGTCGTCCACCCAGGCGAACGGGCGGCCCTCGGCGTAGGACACGATGCGTTCCGTCTTCCAGTGGACGCCGTCGGGGCGCTCGGTGAAGAGGGCGCCGGTGAAGTCGACCCAGGGAAGTTCGGGCAGGCCGATCACCGGGGCGATCCAGCGGTTGGCGGAGTCCATCCACGTGGTGGCCCAGCACAGGTCGTAGCCGAGGGCGAGGAGGGCGCGGCCGTGGTCGGGGTGGAGCCAGACCCGCAGCGGCCGTCCGGGATGCAGCGCCACGCGGATCGTGGTGTACCCCGCGGGCCGGCGTTCCTTCTGGGCCGCGTACGGATTCAGCGGGCCGTCGACGTCGAGGAACAGCAGCGGTCGGCTCATCGGGTCACCGTAGAGGACCCCGGCGGCGGGAGCGGGCGTGATTTTCTCGGCTCGGAGGCATAGCGGGGAACGGCCGCGCGCGTCACCAGGGGCACAGGGGTGGGTCACACGGGGCCACCGGGGACGAGAAGGTGACGATGGATGCCGAAGCGGATGAGACCTTCCGGGATTTCGTGGCGAACAGGTCGTCCGCGCTGCTGAAGACAGCGGTGCTCCTCAGTGGGGGAGACCGGCACGCCGCCGAGGACCTGCTGCAGAACGCGTTGATCAAGGTGGCGGGCCGCTGGAACCGGATCGACGAACCCGAGGCGTACGTACGAAGGATCCTGTACCGGCAGCAGGTGAGCCGCTGGCGGCTGAAGTGGCCGCGACGGGAACTGAGCGTCGCCGAACCGCCCGAGAGGTCCGGCCCCGCGGCCCCCGCCACGGACGCCTCGGCGGCCGCCGAACTGCGGATCGTCATGCGGGGCGCGCTGGCCCGGCTCACCGCGCGTCAGCGCACCGTGCTCGTCCTGCGCTACTTCGAGGACCTGCCCGAGGCCGAGGTGGCCCGGCTCCTCGGCTGCTCCGTCGGAACCGTGCGCTCCACGACCCATCGCTCGCTCGCCCGGCTGCGGACACTCGCCCCCGAACTGGCCGCGCTCGGCCCGGGGAACGAGCCGCAGCCGCCGGCCCGTGACTTCTCGCCCGTGGAGGTACACCGGTGAACGTCGAAGAACTTCTGCGCGACACGCTCCGGGAGCAGGCCGAGGACGACCCGCGCACACCGCCGGGATTCGCCGACCGGGTTCTCGCCCTCCGCCGGCGCCGCAGGACCCGTACGATCGCCGGCGCCGCCCTGGCGACCGTGGCGGCCATCGCCGTGACGGTCGCCGTTCCACGGCTCGACGGCGGCGGGCAGGACGTGCGCCCGGCCGGCCGGGTCGACCGGAGCGACGTCGTCGCCCGGCCCGATCAGTATCCGCCGCGTGACATGGTCGCCGCGGGCGGCACCGCGCTCGCCGCGTTCAGCGTCCGGTCGCTGGTGAAGCAGCCGGACAAGGACGAGGTCCTCACCCGCACCTACCAGCGGCTGGACCGGCGGACCGGACGGTATGTGAAGGACACCCGGTGGTCCGTCATCGACACCGCGCCGAGTTCACGGACCGCGGCCGTGCTGGAACGCACGCTCCCCGCCCGGCGCGTCGGACTGCTCGACCTGACGACCGGCGAGATCCGCCGCTGGGTCCCGGTCCCGCAGGGCGCCGCCGGTGTCGCGCTCTCGCCCGACGGCAGGAAGATCGTCGCGACGACGTACTCCAGTGATCCGGACCGGCGCTACTGGAGCCACCGGATCGAGAGCTCCGGACCCGACGGCGAGAAGGGCTGGATGCTGGAGGGCGTGGCCTGCCGGACCGGCTTCAGCATCATCGACGTGGCCTCCGGGAACACGGAATGGCACCGGGCGCCGGACTGGAAGGACGAGTGGGGGCGCTCGCGGGGCGGCCGCTGGGACTTCCGCTTCAGCGCCGACAGCACCCTGCTCTACGAGCACATCGTCACCCAGCCCCACCGCCAGTACCACGATCTGTCGGGCAGGAGCGTCGCCACGCCCGTGAACGAGGTGAAGTTCGAGCTCGAACTGGCCGGGTACTCGCCGGACAAGAGGTACCTGGTCCACCCGTCGGGAGTGCGGGACATGACGACCGGCAAGGACGTGCCCAAGGTGTCCGACTACATGGCGCCCCTGGCCTGGGCCGACGACAAGAGGCTCATCGTCTTCGAGAACAGCCGGCACGGCGACCACCCCCACCGGCTCGCCATGCTCACCCTCGGCTCCTCCAAGGCCGTACCGCTCACGGCGTACGGGCCGCAGATGATGACCGAAATGGGCTCGTGGGAGCCGCTGTTCAGCGCACGCTGACCGCCGTTCCGCCCGCGCCGGTCGCCTCCCGGTGAGCCGACAGCAGCCCGTCGACCGCCTCGCGGCCGGCGGGCCGCAGCGGCGCCCGCACCGGACCGGCGGGCAGCCCGAGCGAGTGGAGCAACGCCTTCGCCGTGACCGCTCCGGGCAGCCCGGCGGACATCATCGACTCCACCAGCGGAAGTACCTGCCGCTGGCCCCGGGCGGCCCCGGCGGAGTCCCCGGCGTCGAACGCGTCGACGATGGAGCGGAACTGACGGGAAGCGACATTGGCCACCGTGCTGACATACCCCGCCGCCCCGATCGCGTACAGCGCGAGGACGTACTCGTCGCATCCCGCGTAAAACGCCAACTCCGTGCGGGCCAGCACCTTTTGCGTGCCGAGCAGGTCGTACGCGCAGTCCTTCACCGCCACGATCCGCGGATGCCCCGCGAGCCGGATCATCGTCTCCGGCTCGATCCGCGTCCCGGTGCGCCCCGGGATGTCGTACAGCATGAGCGGCAGCCCCGAGGCGTCCGCGATCTCCCGGAAGTACGCCTCGACCGCGTCCTGCGGAGGCCTGCTGTAGTACGGCGCGACCACCAACAGCCCGTCCGCTCCGGCCTTTTCGGCGTCCGCGGCCAGTTCCGCGGTGTGCCGGGTGTCGGCCGTCCCGACGCCCGCCACGATGGACACGTGGTCGCCCACGGCCTCCCGCACCGCCCGCACCAGCGTGGCCTTCTCGGCGTCCGACGTCGTCGGCGACTCGCCCGTCGTCCCGGAGAGCACCAGCCCGTCGCAGCCCTCGGCCACCAGCAGAGCGGCGAGCCGCTGCGCGCCGTCGGCATCCAGCGTGCCCGCCCGCGTGAACGGTGTGACCATCGCGCAGAGAGCGCGGCCGAAGGGGGGAGCGGGCCGTGCCGGGTGCGGGGCGGCGGGGCGGGGCGCACCGGCCGGGGCGGGGGAGACGGCGGTCGCGGGAGCGGTCCTCGGAACGGTCATGAACGTAGTGTCGGCCACTCCATTGTGAAGCTCCACTTAAATCTTCTACGAGATATCGTCAACGAGTGCTACGTCGTTCAGGTGCGGGGATGAACGAGGCGCTAGTGCCAAACCGGGGCGTCATGGGTCACCATGGCCTGAACGGCAGTCGTCGGCACAGCGGGAGGCGTCATGAGGCTCGGCAAGGCACTCGCCACCGGACTGGCGGAGGAACGGGTTCACCCCCGTGAGGACACCTCCGGGATCCCCGAACTCCCCGACCTGGTCGAGGAGTCGGAGGCGGCCCTGCCCGAAGAGGTTCCGGCCGGGCGATGAGACTGCGGCTCCCCGAGGAACGCCCGACGGAGCCGCCGACCGGATACAAGATCGCGCACCCGGTGCTGTCCCAGGACGGCACCCGGGCCGGGTTCACCGGCGTATCGCTGGGCGGCGCGCTGCCGTACGGAGTACTGGACGACGCGCGCTGTGTCTACGGACGGCGGCACCGCGCCCCGCACCGCCGCTGCGACTGCGGCTTCCACTGCGTGCACGAGTCCGCTGTCGCCGAGGCGATGCTGTGCACCGCCGAACACCGGGCCGCCGTTCTCCTCGAAGTCTCCGTCCTCGGCGCCTACATCCGCTTCGAGCGCGGCTTCCGCTACGCCCGCCAGCGGGTACGCGGCGCCGGCGTCGGCCCCTGTGGCTGCGGCGCCGCGGCCGCGGCACTGGCGGACGCGGGCTGGGGACGCCCGGGCTGGCGCGCCCTGAGCGCCACGTGCGCCGGCTGCGTACGCGGTCGTACGTCGCTCTCGCTCGCCTCCTTCGCGCGGCTGGCCGGTGAGGGTCTGCGGGTCCGGCCCACCGGCGGTCCCCTGGCCGGCGTTGAAGGTCCCGGGGAGCCCACGCCCGGTCCCGGGGGTGCCATGACTTCTCCCGGGGATGCCGCGGCCTCGCTCGGGGTGTCGGAGCTGGTCGCGGAGGCCGCGCTGCTCCAGGCCCGACTCGACTGGTTCCAGAGCCAGTTGGGCCGACTGCAGGACAGGGGCACCCAGGGGTAGCGCGGGCCGGTCCGGGTAGTCGAAGGAGCCGGAGGGGAAGGACGCGGCGGCGGACCGGACACCGGCCCGCCGCCGCGTCGTACGCACGCCGCCGACCCCTCCCCTCACACCCGCTCAGCGGTGTCCCGGCCGGCCTTCGCGCCCGTTGGCGCGATCCCCGACTCCACCTTCTCCCGGGCCGCGCGCAACGCCCGCAGGCGCGGGGGCCACGTGCGGGTGTCGCGCGGTTCGACGTAGGGCTCCTCGGTCGGGGGCCGGCCCTCGGTGATGGCGCGTTGGCGGGCCAGCTCGGCGTCGAACTCCAGGCCCAGCAGGATGGCCAGGTTGGTGAGCCACAGCCAGACGAGGAAGACGATGGCGCCCGCGAGCGTGCCGTACGTCTTGTTGTACGAGGCGTAGCCGGCGGCGTAGACGGCGAATCCCGCGGACGCGGTCAGCCAGACCAGGGTGGCGAGGACGCTGCCCGCGCTGAACCAGCGGAAGCCGCGGCCGGAGACGTTGGGAGCCGCCCAGTACAGCAGCCCGATCATCAGCTCGACGAGCACCAGCAGGACGGGCCACTTGACGACCGACCACGCCGTGATCGCCGCGTCGCCGAGCCCGAAGGCGGTTCCGGCGCGTTCGGCCAGCGGACCGGTGAACACCACGATGATCGCGCTCCCGGTGAGGAGCAGCATCAGCGTGACGGTGAGCGCCAGCCTCAGCGGCGTGACCTTCCAGACCGGACGGCCCTCCGGCAGGTCGTACACCGCGTTGGACGCACGGATGAACGCACCGACGTACCCGGACGCGGACCACAGCGCGGCGACCAGCCCGACGATCGCCAGCACCCCGCCCGTACCGCCGCTGTGGCCCAGTTGCGTCACCGCGTCACGCAGGATGTCGCGGGCCGGGCCCGGCGCCAGGTCTCCCACGTTGTCGAGGAGGCGGTCCGTGACGCGCCGGCCCATGACACCCAGCAGGGAGACCACCACCAGCAGCGCGGGGAACAGCGACAGCACGCCGTAGTAGGTCAACGCCGCCGCGCGGTCGGCGAGTTCGTCGTCACGGAACTCCTTCACCGTGCGCCAGGTCACGGCCCACCACGCCCGCGCGGGCAGCTTGGCGCGGCCACCCTTTCCGGCGGACGCCTCCGTGGCCGCCCCGGCACCCGTATCCCGCGCGGGGCCGGCGACCCTGTCCACGTCCGCCTCCGCGCCCGCGCCCGTGTCCGGAAGAGCTCGCTGCTTCGATTCCGGTCGCTTCTCGTCCATGCCCGCCGTGTTGCCCGAATTCCGCTCTTGAAGCCCGCCGGGAGCGCCCCGGCTGCCCCGGGACGCCGGCCCGGCGAAACTTCCGCCTCCCCGGAACGCCGACTCCTCGACCCACCGACGATTCGAACCGTCTGGACAAGAAAAGTTTTCGGTGAGAGTCTGGAGTCATGTTGGACGTGACCGTGATCGAGGACGCCGAGGCCGCCGCCGTGTCGCTGGACCCCATACGGGCCCGGCTGCTCGCCGAGCTGGCCACCGGACCGGCGTCGGCCGCCATGCTGGCCGGCAAGGTCGGCCTGCCCCGGCAGAAGGTGAACTACCACCTCAAGACACTGGAGCGGCACGGCCTGGTCGAGCTGGCGGGCGAGCGCCGCAAGGGGAACGTCACCGAGCGGATGATGCGGGCGACGGCGGCGTCGTACGTCATCTCTCCGCAGGCGCTGGCCGCCGTAGCGCCCGATCCGGACCGTTTCCGGGACCAGTGGTCGGCCCGCTGGCTCCTCGCGCTCGGCGCCCGGCTCGTCAGGGACGTCGGCTCCCTCGTCACCGGGGCCGCGAAGGCCCGTAAGCGGCTGGCGACGTACGCGCTCGACGGCGAGGTGACCTTCGCGTCGGCGGCGGACCGGGCCGAGTTCATCGAGGAGCTGACGGCGGGGGTGAGCGCGCTCATCCGCAAGTACCACGACGGGGACGCGGAGGCCGGGCGTCCGCACCGGATCGTCGTCGCCGTCCACCCCACGGTCAGACCCGAAGCCGTGACGCGGACGGAATCCGAAGCCGTGACGCGGACGGAATCCGAAGCCGTGACGCGGACCGAACCCGAAGCCGTGACACAGACCGGAGCCGGAGCCGAAGTCGAGGCCGGACCCGAAGCCGTGGAAGCCCCCGCGGGCCCCGAAGCCACCCACTGATCATCCAGGAGTTGTCATCATGCCCAAGGAATTCGAGGTCGCCCGCGAGTACGAGGTCGACGTCCCGCCCGCCCAGGTCTGGGACGCGATCACCAGCGGTAGCGGCGGCTGGCTGTGGCCCATGGAGTTCGAGCCCCGCGAGGGCGGGGCAGGGCCCTTCGGCAGCACCATCACCACCTGGGACCCGCCGCACCGGCTGACCGTGCGCACCGAGGACGTCGGGTTCCCGACGCAGAGCCTCAACCAGATCGACCACACCATCGAGGCCCGCGGCGACGGCCGGAGTTCCTGGGTCCGGTACGTGCACAGCGGCATCTTCACCGACGACTGGGACAACCAGTACGACGGAGCCGACAAGCACACCGACTTCTATCTGCACACCCTGCGCGAGTACGTGACCCACTTCGCGGGCCGCCCGGTGGCCTTCGCGACCTTCGACGGGCCCGGCGTGTCCGCGACCTCCGACGCCTTCGCGGCCGTCGGAACGGCGCTCGGCCTCCCGGACGCCACCGCCGAGGGCACGCGGGTGCGGGCGAAGGGGCCCGGCGGCGAGGACTTCGACGCCGTGCTCGACTACCGCAACCCGTACTTCATCGGGCTGCGCACCGACGGCGCGCTCATCCGCTTCTTCGGGCGGGGCCGCTGGGGCGCGCCGGTCGGCATGAGCGTCCACGACTTCGCGCCCGGCGCCGACGCCAAGGCGAACGAGACCGCCTGGAAGGGCTGGCTCGACGAGGTCTTCGCGGGCTGAGCCGAGCGCGGCCGGAGAGCCGCGCCCGGCTCAGCCGGAGCGGACTCCCCGAGCAGGCGAAGAGCCCGGCCCCCCGGACGACGGGGCCGGGCTCTCGCGTACCGGAGCGGCTACGAGCCGATGGCCGGAGCGGCTACGGACCGCATGCCGAAGCGGCTACGAGCCGAATGCCGGAACGGCTACGGACCGCATGCCGGAGCGGCTACGGACGGAACCGCAGCACCTGCGGGTCGTGGTCGCTGATCTGGTCGGAGAACTCCGAGTTGATGTGCACGCTGTCGTAGTCCAGGTCGCAGCCCTTGCGGATCGAGGGGCTGACCAGGATCTGGTCCAGGACCTGCTGGTTGCCCTGGTAGTCGTACGTGTAACGCTCCTTCTTGGGCAGCGACTTGATCGCCGACCAGAGCTCGCCGTCGCCCTCCAGGATCTTGGCGGTCTCGGAGAACTCGAAGTCGTTCATGTCGCCGAGCGCGATGACGTCGGCGTTCTTCTGCGTCTTCAGGATCTCGTCGACGAACGCGTTCACCACGGTCGCCTGGGCGTGCCGCTGGACCTCGGAGCTGCGCGTCGGGGGCTGGTACTGCGCGGTCAGCCCCTGGTCACCGCCCTTGGAGTTGAGGTGGTTGGCGATCACGAACACCGTGTGGCCGCGGAAGACGAACTCGCCCGCGAGCGGCTTGCGGCTGCTCTTCCAGGCCGCGTTCGCCGGGTCGATGCGACCGGGGGACGCGGTGAGCTGCGCCTTGCCGTGCACCTTCGTGACGCCGACGGCGGTCGTCGAGTCGCCGCCCGCGCGGTCGGTGAACGAGACCCGCTCGGGGTTGAAGAGGAAGACCTGGCGGATGTTGCCGCCGGGCTCGCCGCCGTCCTGGTCGTTGACCGGGTCGATGGAGCGCCAGTCGTACTTCGGGCCGCCCGCCGCGACGATCGCGTCGATCAGCTTGTTCACCGTCTGGTCGGCGGCGACCGTGCCGTCGTCCGTCGCGCCGTTGTTGTCCTGGATCTCCTCCAGGGACACGACGTCGGGCGCGTTCAGGTTGTTCACGATCGCGGACGCGTGGGCGGCGAACGTGGCGTCGCCCGGGTCCAGGTTCTCGACGTTGTACGTCGCCACGGCCAGCTCGCCGCGCGACTGCTTCCGGGTGGTCTCGCGCTCCAGGCCGCCCTTCTGGAGGGTGCCGAGCTGGTTCGCGACGAGGGTGTAGCCGCCGAACTGGTTGTAGTCGAGCGGACCCGCCGTGGTGCCGGTGAGCTTGTCGCCGACGTTCGCGGCCGGGAAGTCGGCGGTCGCGCCGAGGGACTGGATCTGTATCCGTCCGGTGTTCTGCGAGGTGTACGAGCCGTACACGGTGCCGCCGCGGCGGGAGGCGTGCTCGTGCGGCTTCACCGTGACCCACAGCTCGGTGTACGGGTCGGTGGCGGTGACCACGCGGGTGTCGGCGACCTGGACGTTCATGCCCTCGAGGGACTCGTAGTAGTCCAGGGCGTACTGCGCCGGCTCCAGGGTCAGGGCGTTGACCGAACCACCCGCGGCGGTGTCGCCGGCGGGGGCGTAGTCGTCCGGCACGGACCGGGCGTCGACGACCGTCGCGGCCGGGACGGGGTTGCCGCTGGAGACGACGGTGACCGTCGGCTTGGTGACCTCGGTGACCGACTGGTTGCCGGTGGAGACGCCGCCCGGGACGTACTCCGAGACCGTGCCCGTCACCGTGACCGAGTCGCCGACGGCGACCTTGGGGGCGGAACTGGTGAAGACGAAGACGCCCTCACTGGTGGCGGGGTCGGCGTCCGGCGTGGGGTCCTGGTACCAGAAGCCCTTGGACGAACCGTACGTCCGCACGCCGGTGACGACGCCGGGCACGTCGGTGACCTTCGTACCCGCGAGGGGGGAGGTCCGGGTGGTGCCCTGGATGTCGTGGATGTGGACGGTGTCCGCCTGGGCCGGTGTGGTGAGCACAACGGCGGAGACGGTGGAACAGACCGCGGCGACGGTCAGCGCGCCGATGCGCGCGGTTCTCTTGCTCGGCAAGGGAATCCCTCCGGGGACGTTCGTGAGCGCCGGGACGAGGGTGGACTGGTGGGGGGAGCGCGACCTGCTTGCGGGCCAGTGACGCGCGTAGAAGGGCTCGGCAGCACGGCCGTTGAACTTCTACGCGCGTCAATCTCGTGTGTAGCGGGGGGAGTTGTCAAGGTTTCGACGGTGTACGAGACCTGTCGGACGCATGAACCGGGCGGCATGGGTGGAAATCCGTCTAGGCTGAGCAGTTGGCACGGATCCTCCGGGCCGCCTCCGGGCTCTCGGGCCCGCCGGTGTCCGGCGGGACACGGCGCCCGTCGTGGACCCGGTCGGACCGCTTGCCTGCCTGTCCCTGCTCGTCGTGATTGTTCGGAGGAGAACTCAGCCGATGTCAGACAGCTCTTCCCTGCCGCCGGTGCGGCTGCACTCCGAGGCGCGGCTCGCGCGCGACGCGCTCGCCGCGCCGCTGCTCTCCCGCGCCGCACGGCTGGCCCGATGGGCAGGTTCCGCGACCCGGGTCGGCGCCGGGGGCGAACTCGTCGAGGAACAGCTTCCCGAGGCGGCCGGAGTCCTCGGCCTGGCCGGCGACGACGCGGCCGCGCTGGCCGGTGAGGCCTGGCGGGTGGCCGTCGACACCGGGCTCGTCGAGATCGTGGACGAGGAGGAGGGCACCGTCACCACGGGCGAGGAGCTCGTCCGGCTCACCTCCGGCGCCCCGCACGACGTCCTCGGCTTCTGGCTCGGCGCCCTCGACGTCGTGCTGGCCGACGCGAGCGTGCCCGACCTCGGTGAACTCGTCGACGCGATGGACGAGGAGGGCGAGATCGACCTCTCCTCGCTGGACTGGGACCCGGAGGCCGAGTCCGAGTTCCTCGACGGCGTGCTCGGCAACCTGTACCTGCTGACCGTCGGCGAGGACGCGCTCGGGGAGGTGTCCGTGCCGCTTCCCGCGCTCGCCGCCTCGATGATCCTGCCCGACGACATGGGGGAGCCCAGCAACGACGTCCTGGAACAGGTCTCGGACGCCATGATGCGCCTCGACGACCAGTTCCGGCTGCTGGAGCCCATCGGACTCGTCGCCTTCCAGCCGGTCGACGAGGCCCTGATGGCGGACGCCGCCGAGGAGCCCGCCCCCGCCGACGACATGGACGTGTCGCGGTACGGGGTGGTGCGGCTGACGCCGCTCGGCCTGTACGGACTGCGCGCCCGGCTCATCGAGGCGGGCTTCTCCGCCCCCGCGGTGGGTGAGCTGACCGACAAGGGCGCGGACACGTTGCTGGACGGCACGGCCGGCTTCCCCCCGACCGCCGCGCAGGCCGAGATCGAGCAGTGGCTCGCCCGGCGTGAACCGCTCGCCGCCGCACAGGAGTTGCTCTCCGCCGCGCGCGGCGCGGACCCGAACGCCCCGCTGCGCCGCCTGCACTGCCAGCAGGCACTCGCGCTCGTCGGTACGGAGGCCGAGCCGGCGTTGCGCGAGGTGCTCGACGACGCCGAGCTGGGCGGTCTCGCCCGGGTCTGGCTCTCCGAGCGGGGCGCGCCCGACGTGCCGCCGCCGTCCGAGGCGATGGTCTTCTGGCTGACGATCGACACGGTGGCGGCACAGCTCGCCGCCGAGGGGAACTCCGACGAACTGCAGGCCCTGGTCGAGGGTCTGGCCGAGCAGCACAGCGGCTTCTTCGACACGGCCTGGCGGGTCGAGCACCCCGCGGCCCCGGACGTCCTGGAGGCCATGGGCCGGCTGCACCCCGACAAGAAGGTCGCCAAGGAGGCCCGCAAGGCGGCGTTCAAGGCCCGGTCGCAGCAGGGAGCGTGACGCGGCCGGCGAGACGACTCGGGTGCCGGGGTTCCGGGTCCGGGTGCGGGCCCGTGTGCGCCGTGCCGGGTGCCGGGGTCTCCGGCTGGCGCCCGCTGAGTGTGGGCGGGCGCCGGATGTCGGCCGCCGCGTGCGGTGTGCGGGGGTGTCGCCTGCCGGGTGCGGGTGCGGTGCGAGTGCCGAGTGCTGGGTGCCGGATGCCGGGTCCCGGATGCCGGGTCCCGGGCGGGGTGCTCCCCGGAGCGGTCCGTTCCCCTGCGCCGGTCGGGTGGATTCACGCAAGCGGGTCCACGGAAGTCGGCGCGCGTTCAACTCGTGTTCAGGAGAGGACGGGACGGTGTGGCCGCGAACCGAGGTCGTCAGCCGCCCCCCATGACAGTCCGAGTCCACCGTCACAGGAGACATCACATGTCGCTCTCTCGCAGGGACTTCGCCAGGCAGTCCGCGATCACCGGTGCAGGCGTGGTCCTGATCGGCAGCGTGGGCGCTCTCGCCACCGCCCCCAACGCGCTCGCCGCCACGGAGACGGGGACCGAGGGCGCGGGTGAGGGCTCGGCTGAGGCCCGCCACGGCGGCGTCGGCTACGGCCCGCTCGTCACCGACCCCAAGGGCCTCCTCTCGCTGCCCGCCGGCTTCTCCTACCGCGTCATCACCTACAGCGGCCGCACCAAGCTGGACTCGGGTGAGTTCACGCCGTCCAACCACGACGGCACCTCCACCTTCCAGGGCCCGCGCGGCGCCACCCTCCTCGTCAACAACCACGAACTCAAGGGCCCCCGCTCCGGCTGGACCTACCCCGTGCCGCTCACCGAGGGACTCGTCTACGACCCCGCCGCGTCCGGCGGCTGCACCGTCGTCGAGGTACGCCACGACCACGTCGCCGAGTGGGTCGGCGTCGCGGGCACCTCCACCAACTGCGCGGGTGGCAACACCCCTTGGGACACCTGGCTCACCTGCGAGGAGACCGAGGACAAGGCCGGCCAGAACGGCATGACCAAGGACCACGGCTACGTGTTCGAGGTCGACCCGCAGGACCGCCGCCGCAACAAGAACCCCAAGCCCCTCAAGGCGCTGGGCCGTTACGCCCACGAGGCCGTCGTCGTCGACCCCAAGCGCGGCCGGCTCTACCTCACCGAGGACGCCTCGGGCCCCAACGGCCTGCTGTACCGCTGGACCCCTCCGCAGGGCTTCGAGCACGGCCACGGACGGCTCGCCACCCTCGCGGACGACGCCGGAGCGCTCCAGGCCTTCAAGTGCTTCGACTCCGGCGGCAAGTTCGTCGACGACCTCTCCCGCGCCACCAGGATCGGCACGGTCTACGGCGTGGACTGGGTCGACGTGCCCGACCGGGACGCCAAGACGGTCTCCGTCCGCAAGCAGTTCACCGAAGGCCAGGTCACCCGCGCCCGCAAGCTCGAAGGCATGTGGTGGGGTGACGGCGGTGTCTACATCGTCTCCTCCTACGCCCGCACCGAGAGCCCCGGCCAGGCCCACGACGGAGCCGTCTGGTTCTACGACCCCAAGCGCCGCACCCTGACGCTGAAGGTCCTCATCGGTGTGAACCCCGACCCGTCCGCCGACGGAGCCTTCGACGGACCGGACAACATCACCGTCTCCCCGTACGGCGGTCTCGTCATCGCCGAGGACGGCGAGGGCGTCCAGCACCTGTTCGGCGCCACCGAGAGCGGCCGCACCTACCCGATCGCCCGCAACGAGCTCAACATCGGCACCGCCGAGGCGCCGGCCTACAGCGAGTTCACCGGCGTCACGTTCTCGCCCGACGGCCGCACGCTCTTCGCCAACATCCAGGAGCCGGGCATCATGCTCGCCATCACCGGCCCCTGGAAGCGGCAGAAGCGCGGCTGAACTCCCGCCGCTTTCCCCGCGGATTAAATCGCTCGCCGGGTTCGCGGCCGCCCTCCTACAGTGATGCATGTCCAGGTGCGAAGGCAGGACCTACTTCCACTGATAATGGGGCGGTCGCGGGTTCGAGTCCCGCCGTCGGCACAACGCGCCGATGTAGCTCAGGGGTTAGAGCACCTACGTCGGTCCCGCCGGCTTCGATCTCTGGACACCACAACTTCATGCACCTCCCGGTGCGCGGGCCGCGGCTACTTCTCTCTCAAAGAATCCATGCCGCGGCCGACTTGATCTCGGGAGGCGCAGCTCATGGTGGGTGCCCGGTGCGCAGGCAGCGGATACTTAGGGGCACGGTATGTTGCGGGTTCGAATCCCGTCATCGACTTCGGGTCGGTGTGGCGGAAATGGAAGACGCGCCGGGTGAACAGGCTCCGTCGCCACTCCTGAACTCGGGCACCCTCCATTTGCTGTGCCTCCCTCCGAAATGCTCATGAATTCGGGGGAATTCACCATGGCACGCTTCAACAACAAGGCGGCGAAGGCCCAGCCCACCTCTCGCGTGACGTCCACCGGCCGAGTGCTGCGGACGCACCAGGGCGGCCTCGGCCGCGAGCGCGACGCCCGCTCCGAGCTTTTTCTGCTCGCGATCGCCAACTTCGTCTCGCAGCAGACCTTCTACGAGACCGGCGACGCCCGTGACGACCGGTTCGCCGCGCTCGTGCGTGAGCTCGCCGTCGCCGACCCGTCCTGGACCGCCGGCCTCCTGGGCTGGCTGCGCGGCGAGGGAAACCTCCGCACCGCCTCGCTCGTGGGCGCCGCCGAGTACGTGAAGGCGCGCCTGGACGCCGGCGCCACCGACGGCCCGGCCAACCGGCAGGTCGTCGCCTCCGTACTGCGTCGTCCGGACGAGCCGGGCGAGCTGCTCGCCTACTGGACCTCCCGGTACGGCCGGAACGTGCCCAAGCCCGTCAAGCGGGGCATCGCCGATGCCGTACGACGCCTCTACAACGGCAAGTCGCTCCTGAAGTACGACACCGCGTCGAAGGGTTACCGCTTCGGTGACATCCTCAACCTGGTGCACGCGGCGCCGGACCCTGACAAGCCCTGGCAGGGCGACCTGTTCCAGTACGCGCTGGACCGGCGCCACAACCCGGACACGGCCGTCGTCCCGAAGTCGCTGCCCGTGGTCGCCGCCCATCGCGACCTGATGGCGCTGCGGCCGGCGAAGCGGCGCAAGGTCGTGACCGGCGCGCAGGGGGCGCAGCGCCTCGCGGACGCGGGGATGACCTGGGAGGCGCTGGCCGGCTGGCTCCAGGGGCCGATGGACAAGGCGGCCTGGGAGGCCGTCATCCCGTCCATGGGCGCGATGGCGCTCGTCCGCAACCTGCGCAACTTCGACGAGGCCGGCGTCAGCGACGAGGTGGCGGCACAGGTCGCCGCGAAGATCAGTGACCCGGCGGAGGTCACGCGCTCGCGGCAGTTCCCGTTCCGCTACCTCGCGGCCTACCAGCACGCGCCGTCGCTGCGCTGGTCGTACCCGCTGGAGCAGGCGCTCGGCCACTCGCTGGCCAACGTGCCGGCGCTGCCCGGCCGGACCCTGGTCCTCGTGGACCGTTCGGGCTCGATGTTCTACTCGCGGCTGTCGGAGCGTTCCGAGCTCAACCGGGCCGACGCCGCGGCGATCTTCGGCACGGCGCTCGCGCTGCGGGCGGCGGACGCGGATCTCGTCGAGTTCGGCACCACCAGCAAGCGGGTGAAGTTCCGTGCGGGCGAGTCCGTGCTCAAGGTCATCGGACGGTTCGGCGACCTCGGCGGCACCAACACGACCGAGGCGGTCCGCAAGCACTACAAGAAGCATGACCGGGTCCTCATCGTCACCGACGAGCAGGCCATGTACAGCCAGTTCGGCGACCCGACCGAGCAGGTTCCGGCGCACGTTCCGGTCTACACATGGAACCTCGCCGGCTACAGCGCGGGCCACGGCCCGTCGGGGAAGGGAAACCGCCACACGTTCGGCGGACTCTCGGACGCGGCCTTCCGGTGCGTCCCGCTTCTCGAGTCGGCTCGGGACGCGGACTGGCCGTGGGTCCAGGCCGGGTGAGGCTTCGGCTCCGGTCGGCTTCGGTGCGCTGAGGCCTACGGCTTCGGGACAGGGCGCGGCCCGTACTTCGGTGCGGGCCGCGCCGCTGTGTGTGCCGGGTTCCGGCGGGTGCCGGGATCTAAGAGGCGCGTTCCCTTTTGGGGTTCGTGAGCACGAGCGCCGACAGCACCAGCGCGGTCAGGGCGATCAGGGAACCGGCGCCGAACGCGCGGGCCGAGCCCTCGGTGAGGATCTCCGACGGGGAGCCGTGGGCGTGCCGGGTCGCCGTGCCGAAGACGGTGACCAGGACGGAGAGTCCGAGGGTGCCGCCGAGCCACTGGAGGGTCTGGAGCAGTCCGGACGCGGATCCCGCCTCACGCGGTGCGACGCCCGCGAGAATGGTGGCGTTCAGCGGCAGGAAGCTCAGGCCGACGCCCAGCCCCATCACCAGCAACGGGCCCAGCAGACCGGTGACATAACCGTCGCCCGGCTCCAGCCGCCACAGCCAGACGCCCGCGACGGCGATCAGCGAGATCCCCGACAGCAGGACCGGCTTGGCGCCGAAGCGCTGAAGCAGCCGTGGCACGAGGCGCACGGTCGTGAACATCACCAGGGTCAGTGGCAGGAAGGCGAAGCCCGTGCGCAACGGGCTGTATCCCAGCGCCTGCTGGGCGACCAGGGTGAGGAAGTAGAACGCGCCGAACATACCCGCGGGCAGCAGCAGGACCCCGGCGTAGCCGCCCGCCCGGTCACGGCTCGCGAAGAGACGCAGCGGCATGACCGGCTGCTCCGCTCGCGCCTCCACCAGAAGGAAGCCGACGAGCAGGGCCGCCGCCGTACTGAACCCCAGCATCGCCTGGGTGTCGCTCCAGCCCTCTTCCGAGACCCGGATGAACGCGTAGACCAGCGAGGCCGTGCCCGCGGTGCCGGTGAGTGCCCCCGCCGCGTCGAAGCGGCCCGCGTGACGCGGGGTCTCGGTGACGAAGCGAGGCAGGGCTGCGGCGACCGCGATGCCGATCGGCACGTTGATCAGCAGCGACCAGCGCCAGGACGCCCACGATGTGAGCATGCCGCCGAGGACCAGGCCGACCGACGCGCCGATCCCGGCCATCGAGGAGTAGATGCCGAGCGCGTGGTGGCGTCGGGGGCCCTCGGGGAAGTTGGTGGTGATGAGGGCGAGGGTGCTGGGGGCGATGAGCGCCGCGCCCACGCCCTGGAGCGCGCGGGCCGCGAGCAGCCAGGAGCTCTCGGTGGCGAGGCCGCCGAGCAGCGAGGAGGCGGCGAAGAGGAGGGCGCCCGCGGTGAGGGTGCGGCGGCGGCCCGCGATGTCGCCGATCCGGCCGCCGAGGAGGAGCAGGCCGCCGAAGGCGAGGGTGTACGTGTTGAGGACCCAGGACAGGCCGGTGGGGGTGAAGCCGAGGTCCCGCTGGACGTCCGGCAGGGCGACGTTGACGACGGTGGAGTCGATCCCGACCATCAGATAGGCGGTCACGATCACGAGGAGGGCTGTCGTGCCGGTCGCCTCCGTGGTGCGGAGTCGCCTCGGGGGTAAGGCTGCTGACGGGGTGTCGGGTGGGGGCGTGCCGGTGCCGGTGGACATGGAGTTCTCCTGGTCTGGCGTCCCCGGTACGGTGCGAGTGGGCAGCACGGACTGCCCGCGAAATAAGCGGGGACTGTCTCCGTTTAACCCTCGCCAAGATACGGAGAGGGTCCCCGGTTCGCAAGGAGTAGCTGAATGGCCCAGGTCAAGCCGATGCGGGCGGATGCGCGGCGGAACTATGAGCGGCTCCTCGCGGAGGCGGCGGTCGCGTTCGCCGAACACGGGGAGGGCGCGTCCCTGGACGACATCGCCAAGCGGGCCGGCGTGGGGTCCGGGACGCTGTACCGGCACTTTCCCACCCGGCAGACGCTGCTGGAGGCCGTCTACGTGGACGCCATCGAGGCGATCGCCGTCCGCGCGGACGAGATCGCCGCCGAGCTGCCGCCGGGGGAGGCCCTCGTGGAGTGGCTGAACGAGCTCGGCCTCGGGATGATCCGGGTCCGTGGGCTGAAGGCGCTGCTCGGGTCGGCCGTCGCGGACGGGAGTTCCGAGGTGCTGGCCCGGTGCGGGGCCTCTGTGAAGGGGGCGGCGGGGCGGCTCGTCGAGGCCGCGCAGCGGGAGGGGACCTTGCGTGCGGACGTGGAGCCGATCGATGTGCTGCGGCTGGTGCACGGGGTGGCTACCGCGTCGGAGCTGGGGAGCTCGGACGGCGCGTACATCCGGCGGTATTTGCGGTTGCTGACGGAGGGGCTGCGGGCGTAGCCACTCCGGGGGTCACCAGGTTCGGGTACGGCGCCGGTCCGGTGGGTGGGTCGGGGCCGTGCCGGTGCATCAGCCCGTCGCCGTTGGGTGAGGGGTGGGCGTCGGTGGCGACGGGCATCGATGTAC